>CBEULQ010000184.1:0-5752 GCA_965543975.1 uncultured Desulfocucumis sp.
ATCAGCAGCATCAGAAAATGCTGGTGAATGACACGGCTGTTCTGGTTAGGGGGAAACTGAACCCCGGCGGCGAGGACCCTAAAATACTGGCCGACGAAATTGTGTCTCTGGGCAAAAGGGTGGAAGGGGAACTTTATATCAAAACGGACGGGATAAGCAGGGAGGTATTTACAGATATAAAGAAAATATTAAAATCACACCCAGGCTCATCTCCGGTTTTTTTATTCAATCAAAATGAAAAAAAACTATCCAAGACTTCCAGAGAGTTCTGGGTGGAGCTCTCCAGCCCGGTGGCCATAGAATTGAAAAGACTGCTGGGGCCAGCTAACGTCAAGGTTAAAGAACTGTAAAGGCTTTTCTTGCCAATGCGCATTAGCCTGTGCTATCATTTAGCCATGGGAAAAAAGAGGTGATCAAATGACAGAAAAACCGGATGTTGCCGGAGAATACATTGTTATTAAAGCGCTGGACAACGGTGTTACCATAATCGGGTTGACCAGGGGTAAGGACACCAAATTCCATCACTCTGAAAAGCTTGATAAAGGCGAAATTATGGTGGCGCAGTTTACCGAACACACCGGCGCCATAAAAATCCGGGGCAAGGCCGAGGTGTTGACCAAACACGGCCGGATTGCACCTTCGGAGTAAAATAACTGGTATCCAGGGCATAAGCTCTGGATATACTTATTTTTGATTGTTTAAAAAAGGAATACCCGGTCATTTGGTAGAAGTGACTATTGTCTTTAAAGGCAATTAATGGTGTGAGGGGGACATCTGGTGTGTGGACCGTGGTCTATATAGCACCTAACAAAAAAGAAGCGGAAAAAATAAAGACCGACCTTTCCGCTGAGGGATTGTTGGTAAAAATCAGGGCTGTGGGCCTGCCCCAGACCGGTGAGAACGGGCCGGCCGAGGTACTGGTGCCTGAGTCGGAAGTAGACGAGGCCCTGGAGATAATTAATTCCATATAAAAATATATTTATTTTAACAATGATAGTTTATATTAATATTGAAAAGGCCGTTGAATTCCATCTCGCCGGCAGCATTCAATTTGCCCCTGGATAAATTCTAACGTGTGTTTCAAATTTTATTATGCAATAATTATCCCGGCCTGAAAAATTTTTCAGCAATCATAAGGGGGGCAATCAAGTGCAAAGGATAGGGGTTTTAACCAGCGGAGGCGACTCCACCGGTATGAATGCCGCCATCAGGGCAGTAGTGCGCAAAGCCATATACCACGGCATGGAGGTAATAGGTGTCCGCCGCGGTTATACCGGCTTTGTGGAGGGGGACATGATTCCCATGAACCTGGGCTCTGTGGCGGATATAGTACACCGCGGGGGCACGATCCTGCGCACCGCACGCTCAGATGTCTTTCCCACCCCCGAAGGAAGAAAAAAGGCTTATGAAAACGTTAAACGTTTCAGCCTACAGGGTCTGGTGGTCATTGGCGGCGACGGTTCTTTCCGGGGAGCCCTGGCCTTTCATAAAGAATACGGGCTGCCTATAGTGGGAGTACCCGGAACAATTGACAATGATATAAACGGAACCGACTACTCCATAGGCTTCGACACCGCTGTGAATACGGTGGTTGACGCGGTGAACAAAATACGGGATACCGCCACCTCCCATGAACGAACCTTTATTATCGAGGTGATGGGGAGGGAATCCGGCAACATAGCCCTGCATGCCGGGCTGGCGTCCGGGGCCGAGACTATAATGATACCTGAAATGCCCCTGGGTATAAATGATATTTGCGACAAGCTCAACCGGGGATATCGCCGGGGTAAGCTGCACAGCATTATAATTGTTGCCGAAGGTGCGGCCAGCGGCATTGAAATTGGCCGCGCCATTAAAGAAAAAACCGGATTCGACACCAAAGTTACCATTTTGGGGCATATTCAGAGGGGTGGCACACCCACCGCCTTCGACAGGATACTGGCAAGCAGCCTTGGCGCCAAAGCTGTGGAGCTGCTTATGAACGGTGAAAAGTTGAAGATGGTTGGTATGGTTTCGGGAAAAGTGGTGGCCTCCGGCCTGGAAGAAGCCATATCAGGCAAGAAGAGCATACCTATGGAAATGTACGATCTGGCCGGTATCCTGTCCATATAGGAGGGAGCTTAGTGAGGCGAACTAAAATTGTATGCACCATCGGTCCTGCCAGTGAGCGGGTCTCCACTTTGATTCACATGATCCAGGCGGGTATGAACGTGGCGAGGCTTAATTTCTCTCACGGCACCCACGATGAGCACGCCCGCAGGATAGCAGCCATCCGGGAGGCATCTTATAAAACCGGTAAGAACGTAGCCATACTTCTTGATACCAAAGGGCCCGAAATCCGTCTGGGCTATCTGGAAACAGAACCCATTACCCTGGAAGCCGGTCAGAAAATAACCCTGACCACCAGGGAAATGAAGGGCAATGCCCGGGAGTTGCCCGTAACCTACAGGTGGCTGCCCAGGGACGTGGTTCCCGGAGACAGGATATTAATAGCGGACGGGCTGATAGAGTTAAGGGTACTGGATACAAACAGAAAAACCGTGGAATGCGAGATAATTAACGGAGGCGAAATCACATCCCAAAAAGGGATAAACCTTCCTGGGGTGACTGTGAGCCTGCCTGCGGTGACGGACAGGGATATTGACGACATACTATTCGGTATAAAGCAGGGTCTTGATTTCATTGCCGCCTCCTTTATCAGGAAGGCCAACGACGTGCTGGCCATAAGGCAGATTGTGGAGGAATCCGATGCGGATCTTGACATAATCGCCAAAATTGAAAGCCGGGAGGGCGTCAGCAACCTGGATGAAATTATTAAGGTTGCCGACGGAATAATGGTGGCCAGGGGGGATCTGGGGGTGGAAATCCCAGTGGAGGAGGTACCCCTGATCCAAAAAACCATTATTGAAAAATGCAACCGGGCAGGCAAGCCGGTAATCACCGCTACCCAGATGCTGGAGTCAATGATACATAACCCAAGACCCACCAGGGCCGAGGCCAGCGATGTTGCCAACGCCATATTCGACGGAACCGACGCCGTAATGCTCTCCGGGGAGACAGCCGCCGGCAAATACCCCGTGGAAGCAGTTAAGACCATGGCCAGGGTTGCGGAAAAAGCCGAATCGGCACTGCATTACGACAAAATACTGGCTTCCAGAAAGCATGCCCTGGCCCGTACCGTAACCGACGCCATCAGCCATGCCACCTGCACCATCGCCCAGGATTTAGGGGCGTCAGCCATTATTACCTCCACCGAATCAGGGATGACAGCCAGGATGGTTAGCAAATACCGGCCGCTGGCCCCCATCACAGCGGTTACTCCGGAACCCAAGGTAATGAGGAAAATGGCGTTAGTATGGGGTGTGTACCCCATACTCATGGAGAGAGCCAGGGACACAGACTCCATGATTTCATCAGCCATAGAGATGTCGCTGAACGAAGGGGTGATCAACCCCGGCGACCTGGTGGTGGTAACTGCGGGTGTCCCCGTAGGTGTTCACGGTACCACAAATCTTGTTAAAGTACATACCGTAGGAGATATTCTAGCCAGGGGTACGGGCACATCTCCAAAATCCGTTACCGGCCGGGTGAGAATATGCTTAACCGTAAAGGACGCCCTGGAGCGGATAGAGTCCGGGGACATTCTGGTGACCCAGGCCACCGACAGGGATTATATTCCAGCCATAGAGAAGGCTGCCGGGCTGATTACTGAAGTCGGCGGGCTGACGTCTCATGCGGCAATTGTAGGGCTGGAGTTCGGCATCCCCACCGTGGTCGGGATTGAATCCGCCACCGCCGTTTTACGTGACGGGGAAATAGTAACCGTTGACGGACAGAGGGGGTTGGTATATAAGGGTACCGCCAGGGTCCTCTAGGGGAGAGACCGGTGAAAAACTGCGCCTGGCACTTTAACTCAGTCTCGCCGTCCAGTATAAATTGGGGACATTCCTCTGACCCAAAAGTCATACTCCCAAAGGAGGTGTGTCCCCTGACCTCTGTACTACCAGTACGCTCCGCGCTGTACGGCTTCGACTTTCGCGCCATGCTTGTTTTTGACCGGTCTCTAGCTCTTGTCAAAACTGCGCCTGGCATTTGGGAAGTGGGAAGTGAGAGGTTAGAAGTGAGGGTTTTTAGGGAATTCGCGAAAGCGAATTCCTTCTGTATGCCACTTCCCACTGCCCATGTCTCACCTCCCAATTAGAGGATTATTAATATTATTCCCCGGGGTATGCTATCCCGGGGAGTGATTTTTTTGACATTGTCGGTGACGGATTTAATAGGCACCATGGGTATAGGCGGCTTATTCCTGGGATCGGTGATTGAAGCCCTGGGCATACCGTTTCCGGGCGGTTTGATGGTTATTTTCGCAGGGATACTGGTGAACGGCGGTAAATTGGAATTTTTGCCGGCACTGGTTGCCGCAGTGGGAGGATTTAATCTGGGGGCCGCTGCTGCTTATTTTCTGGGTAGATATGTTGGTGAACCTTTATTTGACGGTTTGGGAAGATACCTGAATATAACACCGGCCAGGCTGGAGAGCGCCCGAAACTGGATGGAGAATTCCGCTGCCGCATTTATTATTTTCGGCAGGTTTGTACCCATGGTCAGCAATTTTACCCCCTACATGGCAGGCATGAGCAGACTCAGAGCGGACCGCTTCTTTTTGTATAATTCAATTTTTGCAACTGCCTGGGCCGGTTTTTACCTGCTGGTGGGCATGTTCTTTTCCCGCAACATGCGGGCTCTGCTGGATTTCACCGAATCCCGCCTGCCCCTGCTGGCCGCTGCCGCCATAATAATATATATTGTGGTGTTTTATTTTATTAAGAAAAAAATACGTCTGTGAAGTTGGAACGCCAACACAATATAAGCAATGCAGATAGTTTTTCAACGGCCTCCAAGGATAGTAATTTAGAGGCCGTTCAAAAACAAGCATGGCGCGAAAGGCGAAGTCGGACAGCGCGGAGCGTACTGGAGGTTTAGAGGTCAGGGGACACACCTCCCTTTGGAGTTTGGCTTTTGGGTCAGAGGAATGTCCCCAATTTATACTGGCCGGCGAGCCTGAGTTAAAGTGGCAGGCGCAGTTTTTCAACGGCCTCCAAGGAGGGTGAGAGGGATGTCTACAATACTCTGTCTGGGCGACAGCATAACCTACGGCTATCCTTACGGCCCCCAGTCATCCTGGGTTGGCCTCGCAGCCGGGGAAACGGGATTTAATATGATCAACAGGGGATTAAACGGCGATACCACCGGCGGTATGATGGCTCGCTTTAAACGAGGCCTGACTACGGACGACCCGGGGCTTTCTGACATAGACTGCATTATTATAACAGGAGGAGCCAATGACGCCTGGATGGGGATTGACATCGGGGAAGTAAAACATAACATCAAGACCATGGTTGACATGTCTGTCAATAACGGTATAATTCCCGTTGTAGGTATTACGGTCCCCGTTAATTTTGATTCGCCGGATTATTTTATTGATCCGGCTGATGTTGTCCGGGTTTCGAGCCTTCTGGAGTCATATAAAAAGTGGATGAGGGAATATGCATCCCACAGAGGACTGCCGTTGATGGATTTTCACTACTGTCTGGCCGATCCCGGGACGGGTTTCGGCGTAAGTATATACTACGCCGATAATATTCATCCAAACCGTGATGGTTATAAGCGAATGGCAGATGCTGCAGTCAGGCAACTGACTGAAATATGCAGGCGGGCTTAAACTTAACGAAAAGATGCGTTACATCATATT
>CBEULQ010000185.1:0-5735 GCA_965543975.1 uncultured Desulfocucumis sp.
CCACAAACCGGATAATATCACCAGCCAGGAATACATAATATGTAAAAAACCCAGTCCGGTTTTCATAAAAACGTAAAACCTCCCTCTGCCTTAATTTTCGACAAAGGGAGGTTTTTTCCTTTTCAGCATAATTTTCCAGTAAGAGTAAGGGTAATTAACTGTTTGTTTGAAAGCCCCCTGAGGTCATAAATAGTTTGGTTACAGTCCCGGACGGCTCCCCGCCAGCCATGGTTATCGTCCGTAATCTCTCCCCTGTTCCCAAGTGCGGCTAAAGCAATGTTATCCCTGTAGCGGCGGTACATGTCAATAATCCTATAGGTCCGGTCCGGGAAATTGCCGTGCACGTGAAATTCATAATAAGTCCTGTTTATCCCCGGACAGCGGTATAACCACCGAAGCAAAAATTCCACTGAACCCTCGTGACTCCCCAGAATAATTACTACTTTCCTATTTTCCGGGTAAACTTCATCCCGGAAAATTCTCGACACCACCCACAAAAACCAGGTTCCCAGTAAAAGGTAAAGCACAGCCAACATAAAGCAACACCCCCGGTTGCTTCCATTGTATGTTAAAGACAATCCGGAGGTGAATTTTTGTTCCAAGTAAAAACCGCTCTAAAAATTAGAGCGGCTAAAAAAGTATTTTATATACCTGATTGTTTTTTTAACGAATCGGCTTTGTCGGTTCTTTCCCAGGGCAGGTCGATATCTGTGCGGCCGAAATGGCCATAGGCGGCAGTACGTTTATAAATTGGACGGCGCAGGTCCAACATTTTTATTATGCCGGCAGGCCTTAAATCAAAGGTATTCTTAATAATTCTGACTATTTCTTCCTCCGGCAGTTTTCCTGTGCCGAAGGTTTCCGCCATTATCGACACCGGGCTGGCTACCCCGATGGCATAGGCCAATTGAATCTCGCAGCGGTCCGCCAATCCGGCGGCAACAATATTTTTTGCCACGTAACGGGCGGCGTAGCTGGCGGACCGGTCCACCTTGGTGGGATCCTTGCCGGAAAATGCCCCGCCGCCGTGACGGGCCATTCCGCCGTAAGTGTCTACAATTATTTTGCGTCCGGTGAGCCCGGTATCCCCCTGGGGTCCTCCGATCACGAACCTGCCGGTGGGATTGATGAAAAAGCGGGTGGTGGAATCAAGCAGCTCTTTAGGAGCTACGGGTTTAACAACTTTTTCTATGATATCCTCACGTATGGTTTTTAAATCCACCCTGGAGGAGTGCTGTGAGGAAACCACAATTGTATCAAGCCTCACGGGCCTGTGGTCTTCGTACTCCACAGTAACCTGAACCTTGCCGTCCGGCCTGAGATAGGGCAACTCCCTGGTTTTCCTTGCCACGGATAGACGGCGTGCCAACCTGTGGGCCAGGGCTATGGGCAGCGGCATAAACTCCTTGGTTTCGTTGGTGGCATAACCGAACATCATTCCCTGGTCGCCTGCACCGATGGCCTCTATCTCCTCATCGGTCATTTGGCCCTCCTTGGCCTCCAGCGCCTTGTCCACTCCCATAGCAATATCCGGGGACTGCTCGTCGATAGATGTCATTACCGCGCAGGTGTCGCAGTCAAAACCGTACTTAGCCCTGGTGTAACCAATTTCTCTAACCGTTTCCCGGACCACCCGGGGTATATCCACATAACATTGGGTGGTGATTTCCCCCGCCACCAGCACAAGACCGGTGGTAACCAGCGTTTCGCAGGCAACCCTGGCGTTGGGATCCTGTCCTATTATCTCATCCAGAATGGAATCGGAAATCTGGTCCGCTATTTTATCGGGGTGACCTTCCGTAACCGACTCCGAAGTAAACAACCTTCTGGCCATTAAATACCTCCTTCTAAAAGGGGATACACCTTCTGATGATTATTTAAGGAATGTCCCCAAATTAAACAAACCCGCTTTAAGCGGTCTTGCCCAGCATACATAATTCCGGACAAATTCTGGTTTGAAAGCCAAAAATATTCTAGCAAATAGGTATTGCCCTGTCAAACATCATTATGGTAATTCAAATTGTGGAATGTGTCCAGTTCCACCAAAACAGCGTCAACACCTATTTTTTTAATCTTTTCCCAGGGCACCACAACGTCCCTGCCGGCACTGAGCACGCCGTATTTTTTAGGACCCTGCAGCACGAAGGCTTTTATAGTACCAGTGGACGGGTCGATGTGCATGTCTTTTATGGCACCAAGTTTGGCGCCGTCCGTAAGGTTGATTATGTCCCTGCGGGTCAGGTCGGTAACTTTCATCATATTCGACTCACCCCTTCAGGCACTATAATATGCGGTGGACAAAAATTCGGTTACTTCCCAAGAAAAAAGACGGCAACCCAAAGATTGTCGTCTAAACCACACATAAGTAGACATCAGCCTCAGAGTTTACATAACAAATTGCCACACAGTTAAATATTGGGTTTATTACATCAAGTATTTGTTAATAATTTACATTAAACAGGGAAATCAGGGAGAAAAGATATGAAGAACACCGAATTGAAAAAGAACTTAATGGCACAGAAGAAAATGTTTCAAAAATATTTGGAGGAAATACGGATAGGTCAGAAAATGCACTCATTGATACCAGATAAAGAAAAACGCATAAACTTAAAAAAATAGACCGGCAAAAAGTTAACCCCACGGCACGCGCCGCAGGGTTAACAATTAATTACACCAGTTTTCCATAGTTTCTTTTAGACCATTCCCTAGATCGTATACCGGTTTCCAGTTCAAAACCCTTCCCGCCAGGGCGTTGTCCAGCCGGCTGTCCCTTATGTCCCCCGGCCTTGGGGGATTATATTCAGGTTTTATATCCCTGCCTGCCAGTCCGGCTATCATACCGAATAATTGGTTTACTGTGGCAGCCCGCCCGGTGCTTACGTTCACCACCTGTCCGGAACCCCTGTCCATGGCTGCCAGGTTTGCGGCAACCACATCCTTCACATATACAAAGTCCCTGGTCTGCTCACCGTCACCAAATATTTTTGGAGCCTCCCCTTTCAAAACCCTGTCCAGGAAAATGGCCACCACACCGCCCTCGCCGCCGCCGTACTGCCTGGGCCCGTAGACATTGGCGTAGCGCAGTACGGTATAATCAAGCCCGTACACTGACTTGCACACGGACAGGTAATGCTCAGCCGTATATTTGGATATACCGTAACCGGAAAGAAGGGAAACGGGGTGAACCTCATCCACCGGGAGGTAGCGGGGAATGCCGTATACTGCCGCAGAGGAAGCATACACCACCTTGGCCACACCGTTGCTCCTGGCTGCCTCCAAAAGATTTATCATGCCGGTGATATTAATTTCCGCGTCAAGCGCCGGGTCTTTAATGGAACGCTGAACATCCGCCTGGGCCGCCTGGTGGAAAACAACCCCGGGCTTTTCCTTCTCCAGCGCATCTTTCACAAATCCGGCATCCCTTATATCCCCGTGATAAAAATTAACCGGATGTTTTATGTTTTCAAGCTTGCCGGTGCTGAGGTCGTCCAGCACCGAAACCTCGTCACCCCGCAACACCAGGGCATCCACAATATGCGACCCGATAAAGCCTGCCCCACCGGTTACCATCACTCTCACTTCAAATACCCCCGGTTAGAATACGTTAAATGGCGGGCCGCTACAGCCCGCCTTTTGCTTTAAAGATTATATAACGCATTTACCTATCTGGCAATATTTTCGTCAACCAGTTCCCTCAAATAAGCGGCAAACTCCCGGGAAAGGTCCGGACGTTCCAGGGCAAACTCCACCATGGCTTTAAGATAACCCAATTTGTCTCCCACGTCGTATCGCCGCCCATTAAACACCAGGCCGTACATGGGCTCCTGCCTGCAGAGCACCCTCAGTGCGTCGGTCAGCTGTATCTCCCCTCCGGCGCCGGGCTCAGTGCAGGAGAGAATATCAAAAACAGCCGGAGTTATTATGTACCTGCCCATGATGGCCAGCCGCGAGGGCGCCTTTTCAGGAGCCGGCTTTTCCACCAGGTCGTTTATCTTGTATATGCCTTCATCGGTTTCCTTTGCATCCAGTATGCCGTATTTACTGACATCCTCCGGCGGGACTTCCTGCACACCTATGATAGAGGCCCCGGTTTCATCGTACAGGTCGATCAGTTGTTTAAGACAGGGGGTATCGCTCTTTACAATATCATCCCCCAGTAAAACGGCAAAGGGTTCATTCCCCACGAATTTCCTGGCGCAGTTAACGGCATGTCCCAGTCCCCTGGGCTCTTTCTGGCGTACGTAACAAATGTCCGCCAGTTCTCCGATGCCCATGACCAGGTCCAGCAAATCCTCCTTGCCCTTGCTTTTAAGATGCGCTTCCAGGCTGGGAAATTTGTCAAAGTGATCCTCAATGGATTTTTTATTCCTGCCTGTAATGATGAGTATATCTTCAATGCCTGAGGCCACCGCTTCCTCGATTATGTACTGTATGGTGGGCTTGTCCACTATTGGAAGCTTTTCCTTGGGCTGAGCCTTGGTGGCGGGCAAAAATCTGACTCCCAATCCTGCTGCGGGTATAACAGCCTTTTTAATCTTCATCCAATCACCACCTCCTTAAAATATTATATAATAATTTACAAAAATAGTAATTACATGTTGGTACTATTTTTATCATTTCAAAGCAGGAATTATTTGATCTACTTATGCGCAATATCATCCAATGGTATGGCCTTTTATCAAACCACATAAAAAAAGCGGCCTCCTAGGGCCGCTCACCTGCTTTATTTTGTATTCCGGGCTCCTTCCCCACCCGGCCTCCCAGGACTCCTATTTTATTTGCTCCTATCAGCGCCAGCGTAGAGAGTATCAACAGCAAAACCGCCGCCTGGTCCGTTGAGATAATGTTCAACACCACCGCACTAATACCCATCACCAGACTGATTCCGTATATAACCAGAACCGCTTGGGAGTGAGTGAACCCTAAAGCCATAAGCTGGTGGTGCAGGTGCTCCCGGTCCGGCTGTAAAATGGGCCGGTGTTTTTGATAACGCCTTAATATGGCGCAGGTTGTATCCAACAAGGGGATACCCAGTATCACCACAGGAAGTATCACAGACATCGCAGTAGAAATTTTGGTCAAACCTACCACGGAAAAAACGGCCAGGCTGAATCCAAGCATCATTGAACCGGAATCTCCCAGGAATATGGTGGCCGGATGATAGTTATGTTTCAGGAAGCCAAAAATCGCTGCTGCCAAAATCAGGGGCAGCAGAATGCCCTCGCTTTGGCTGAATAGCCCCAGCACACTGAACTGGGTCCAGGCCACAGCTGCCATGGTCAGGGCGGCTATTCCCGATACGCCTGCGGCAAGACCGTCCAGGCCATCTATAAGGTTTATGGCATTGGTCACTGCTACCAGCCAAAAAATTGTAACCGGAACAGCCCAAATGCCAAGTAATACAATTTCGCCGTTAAAAGGATTGGTAAAAAACTGAACCTTGATACCAAAAGGAATAACTGCAGCTGCGGCGGCAATCTGTCCCGCCAGTTTCACCCAGGGGGAAATGGACTTTATATCATCGGCTATTCCCAGAAAGGTAATCATAGTTATGCCAATCAGCAGTCCCGCCGTGACGCTGTTAAAGGGCTGAGCTATCAGCAGCGCAGGTACAAAGGCCAGATATACCGCCAGCCCCCCCAGGCGGGGCATAACCCTGCTATGTACCTTGCGATGGTCGGGATGGTCTACGGCACCCCAAGCAAAGGCCTTTCTTCTAACCCAAGGAGTAATTA
>CBEULQ010000186.1:0-5728 GCA_965543975.1 uncultured Desulfocucumis sp.
AAATATATATCACGCCTGAACTGTATTAAAATTCTTTCATCCGGCTCTATATACATTCCGTCCTGTATTTCCGATTCGTTTATATTGAAAGAGCAATACAATATAAACCTTAAATTTCTCGTGTGTTTAAACAAATTATTGATTTTGTACGATCTGAGCAATATATCCCTGTCGGGCAATACCAGATCCGTCAGTTCAATTTTAATGCCGTTTTCATTATTGATCATGTCCGTTACCAGTATGTTGGTGTCGGTGATATAATGCTGCCTGTATTCCCAACTTCCGCTATCCAGCCACAGTGTGGGGTTGGGCGGCTCCTGGATCCCTGTCTTTAAAATACCCATGTGTTGTCCCCAGTCGATATTGGGCCAGAATAGCCTGTGCAGTTCACCATTTGATTTTATGGTGGCCAGCATATTACTGTTGCCAGTGATTCCTCCCGGCATGATGGGTTGACGGTTATCCATGAGACATTCCTTTCATTATATAGGTTTGTTAGAAATATATTTTACGGCTTAGTTAAAAGATTATTGTTGTTAGAGGACCTGTATTATTATATAACAAATATTACCTATAAAAAACAGGCTTTAATAAGACTGTTATAGAGACATTCAGAGGCCCCCTTTCCACAGCCAATATTAATGTAACCATTTGCCTTGAACCTTGCCCCGGGGAGTATACCTGGTGTGCAGCAGTTCCTTGGCTTTGGGGCTTAGCGGGTGTCCCAGATACTCCTTATAAAGCTGTATAATTGCCGGATTTTCATGGGACTTCCTCAGTTTTTTATTAATATCGATTTGATACAGAGACTTAGCCCTTATTTTTGCCGGTTCACGGTTAACATTCTCCGGCTTTTTCTTTCCCGTGATGGGCTGGCCTCCACCTCCCACGCATCCGCCGGGGCATGCCATTATTTCGATAAAATGGTATTTTGCGCGGCCCTTAATTTTCTCCAAAAGCCTTTTGGCGTTCCGCGTGCCATGTGCTACTGCCAGTTTTAGCTGTTTGTCTTTAATGTTTACCGTGGCTTCTTTAATACCCCTTAACCCCCGGACCTCTTTGAACTCCAGCCTGCCATCCGGGTCATCGGAGCCCGTAAGAGCAAGAGCCGTCCGGATAACCGCTTCGGTAACACCTCCTGTTGCCGCGAATATCGCCCCGGCCCCGGTGGCAAAGCCCAGGGGCTGGTCGTAATCCTCATCAGGCAGCTCATCGAATCTTATTCCCGCAGAGCGTATCATTCTGGCCATTTCCCTGGTGGTTAGTACGTAATCTACATCACGGCCTCCGGGAGTTATCATTTCCGGCCGGGCAGCCTCAAATTTTTTGGCGGTGCAGGGCATAACAGCCACCACCACCATTTTCTCAGGGTTTATGTTTATTTTTTTAGAAAAAAAGTTTTTTACCAGTGCCCCGAACATTTCCATGGGAGATTTGCATGTACTGAGGTTTTCTATGAATTCGGGGTAAAAGTGCTCACAATATTTTACCCAGCCGGGGCTGCAGGAGGATATAAGGGGCAGCTTTCCGCCCTTTTCAATTCTTTCCAGCAGTTCGTGGCCTTCCTCCACGATGGTTAGATCCGCTGCAAATTCCGTGGAAAAAACCTGGTCAAAGCCAAGCCTGCGCAGCGCCGCGGGGATCTTACCGGTTACTCTGGTGCCCTGGGGGAGCCCGAATGCTTCCCCAAGGGTTACTTGTATGGCGGGAGCAGTCTGCACTACCACATATTTTTCGGGATCTTCTATAGCTCTCCAGACATCATCAATATATTCCCGTTCAGACAGCGAACCGGTGGGGCAATTCATAACGCATTGTCCGCAGCTTATACAATCCACTTTTCCCAGGTCTTTCATAAAGGCGGGCGCTATAACAGTTTCAAAACCCCTGTTTTTGGCGGAATATACGTTCACACCCTGCACTTCCCGGCATACAGCCTCGCAGCGCCTGCACTTTACACATTTGTTATAGTCCCGAACTATAAATGGGTTTTTGTTTTGTATGGGATATCTTCTCTGTTCTCCGGAGACTCTAATTTTCCTTATGCCCATTTCGTCGGCCAGCTTTTGCAGTTCGCAATTAAGGTTGCGGACACAGGTTAGGCATTGCATATCGTGGTCCGACAGCATTAGTTCCACCACACGCTTCCGGGCCCGCCTGGCCCGGGGCGAATCGGTGTATACCTTTAGTCCCTCGCTGACCGGGTAAACACAAGAAGCCTGGAGGCTTCTCCTTCCTCCGGTATCGACTTCCACCAGGCATACCCGGCAGGTGCCAACCTGGTTTATATCCTTTATGTAGCAAAGGCTGGGTATTTTAATACCTACTGATCTGGCCGCTTCCAGTATATTAGTATCTTTTTCAGCTATTATTTCCCGGTCATTAATGTACAGTCTGACAGGTTCCTTCTTTCCGGCAATAAACGCTGCAGGCGGAGAGGTTTCGGGATTAAGAGCCGTTGTGAGCATAAGCTTTACCTCCGTTTAAACTGCAATTAGTATAGAGTCAACCTAAGGTTCGAGAATCACCCGGAGGCCGTTCAAAAACAAGTATGGCCTCCCTTATATCTATTCTTTTTCCCGGACTCTAATTTATACAAAAAAAAAGATCGCCTTAGCAGGCGGTCTTTTCTAAAACTCGATTTTACAATTTGGTTATTTCATCTCTGGTTATTACGCTTTTCGTTCCGCAAACAGGGCACTGATAGGATCCGTAATGTTTAATGGATTTGATGACGGTGCCGCAATTGGGGCATTTATAGGATATTACCTCCAGAAAAGAGCCGCTGACCATCAGTCCTACGGCAAAAAGTCCTGCTACCGTGCCGCTGATCACGTGCGGCAGGCCTGCCGCCATTCCCGCGCCGGCGGTGATTAGAATAAGAGCTGCAAATCCTATTACCCTTATCAGAACCAGCATTAATTCCAGGCCAGGGTTTTTTATTTCCCCGGAATGATACGAGTACAAGTGCCTTACCTCCTCCCGTATGTCTATATTGCTAGTATTTATTCGTTAAATGAGCAATAATTCCTGCCTGAAGCGTAATTAATAATTTAATTGACTTGATTATTGAGAGAACAGACAGGAGATAAAATAACTATATGCATGTGATAAAAGTCCTATTTACATTGTTAGGTTTTTCTCATAGAATGTGGAAAATGTCAAAATAACAGTTCCTCCTTTTCTGTTATTACGGGAGGTTTTTTTGTTAAGGAAGACTGCTGGAATTGTAAAATTTGAAGGAAAGAAGCCTATCCACAGAGAAATATTATATGTTATGTATAATTTAGCAGCTTTTTATAAAATTTTGCTGCACAGACAGGGAAGGTGCTGAAGCGTATGGCTCCTGGCGAAGTGAACAACAGCATTAAGGTTGCTATATCCAGAGACAAACTCACCGCGTGGATTTCCACCTCTGATGCAGTAGCGGAATATAACAAGGAAATGATTATTAATGAGCTGTCAAAGGCTAGAGTTGTTTTTGGCATTTTAAACGATGCAATCGATACTTTTATTGCTGTCCCTTCCAAGGAACAGGTGGTTGTCGCCAGGGGGGTGCCTCCCACGCCAGGCGTGGATGAATCCATAGAACTTTTCTTTTCCTCCGAAATGGCTCATAAGAATGAAGATGAAATGGATACGGTGGATTTCAGAGAAACCAGCACAATAGTTTCCGTGGACGAGGGGGCATTGCTTGCCAAGAAACACCCCGGCACCATTGGTTCGGACGGACTGGGAGTCACCGGTGAAATATTGCCGCCGCCCAAGCCGAGAAATGCCCAGCTTACGGCAGGCAAAGGCGCGGTGCTGTCTGAAGACGGATCAGAGGTCTATTCCTCAGTTAACGGAAGACCGTGGGTAAAAGTTGCGGGCAGCAACCGCACGGTTGGTTGTGATTCAATATATGTCCAGAGCGGTGATGTGGACATCAGGACGGGTAACCTTAGATTCAAGGGGGATATAAAAATTACCGCCAATGTTCAGGAGGCTATGGAAGTGCAAGCCACAGGAAATATTGAAGTTATGGGGTTTGTAACCAGGGCCACTGTAATTTGCGGGGGAAAAATGGTTATCCGGGGCAATGTGATAGGAAGTAAATTAAGGGCCGGCATAATATTCCCCGGAGCCAAAAAGATAAGTTTTATGCTGTCGGACATATATGCAGAGCTTGTTAATCTGGCCAAGGCCATTGAACAACTTAAAAAAACGTCAAATGTTGATGTCGGAAGGATGGATTTTGGCAGGTTGCTGCTGGGTTTAATGGACAGCAGGTTTAAAAATCTGCGCCCGCTGTTAAAAAGCATTAATACCATTGCAGAAAATCAGAATGAGGATATTCCCGAGGAAATATTAGCGGCGGTAGAATCTTTAAAATGCCTTAGCGGGTTAAACAACGCCACCTTTGAAAATTTCAGCAAGGCTATCAGATCCGTTTACGGAGCCCTGGAATTTTTATCAGAGAGCAGGGAACAAATGGGCAGCAGTATTTTTATCAGGGCGGCCATGACGTCGACCATTCAGGCGGCGGGTAATGTCAACGTAACCGGGCAGGGATGCCTTAACACAAACATAAACGCCGGAGGAAACGTGATAATTAAGGGGTCCTTTAAAGGCGGAGAGATTCTTTGCGAGGGTCACGCCGAAATACAGGAACTTGGCAGCGAACTCGGCATACCGCCTGTGATAAGAGTTGGGGAAAACAGTTACATTAAAGTTGATAAGGCATTACCCGGTTCAGTGGTGCAGGTGGGCAAAAGCAGAATAACATTGACCAAGGAAATGGGCTCCTTTAAAGCCAAGCAAAATAAAGACGGTCAGATGGAACTTTATTGATATAAAAAACGTCTTTTAGTATAGAATGGGTATATAAGCAAAAATACCCCTGGAATAATTTAATATAGTTAAGGTTATCCGGAGGAATGGAAATGTCTGATGTTATGCTGATGGTGGCGGAACTTATGGCCCTGGCAGCCCGGACTGCTCCAAAGTGCCTTGGGCAGGACTACGTCAATATAAGGGTGGTTAGCGGGAGTGAATTAATTAATTTGGCGGATGAAATGATCCGCTATGGCCAGGAGAAAAAGAAAATCAATTTTGACCGCGATGCGGAAAATGTACGGCGGTCAGACGCCGTGCTGCTAGTATCACTAAAGGAAAACAAACCCCTCGGACTAAATTGCGGCGCCTGCGGTCATTCCAACTGCACGGATTTAAAGGATAAAGAGGGACCTGAATTTGACGGGCCCCTTTGCTCATGGAGGCTGCTTGACGTTGGTATTGCGCTGGGCTCCGCAGTAAAGACCGCCAGTATACTGAATGCTGACAACAGGATAATGTACAGGGTTGGTGTGGTGGCCAGAAAACTTGGCATGATCGAAGGCCCCATGGTTGTGGGAGTGCCTATCTCGGCATATTCAAAGAACATTTATTTTGACCGACCGGAAAAAAATAAATAGACATTTAAGGGCCGCCGTAGAAATACGGCGGCTTATGACAGAATGGGGGAGAACAATGTTTATAAAACTCTTTAAAAATGTTAGTAAAAGCGCGATATGGACGGTAATTTTTTTATGCTTGTGGGCCGCGCCTGCCGTTGCTCTACCCACCTCGCAAATGGTAGATTCCTTTACAGTAACATCGGGGGTGGAAATGCAGACCCACAGTTCAATATCCGGAGGAGGCTCAGCCCTAGTCTACGTTCTAAAAAAAGATTAGTCCAACACTTACG
>CBEULQ010000187.1:0-5705 GCA_965543975.1 uncultured Desulfocucumis sp.
CTTTAATATTTCATGTAACGCCTTTATGAGCTGAATTTGATTTTTATTTTTATTTAATTCTGCTATTGTTAAAATTAAGATATCTTCATCTTTATAACCCATGTGCTCTCTTAACCTTTTTCTCATGTTGCCGTTATCGCTAATCCGGTATTCGTCTAACGCTAAGCCTACTCCATGGGCATAATAAACAGAATTGACTCGCCTCAATGTAAAACTTTTTGCCAATCGATAATCTTCCTCGTTCATAGTTACGATTCCATCAGTCCAACGTGCCACCAGTTTTTCCATGGAATAATAAATTAGCCAGTTTCTTAAGGGAGCGCCTTGATAGAAATGGAAACCGTGGGCTGTATATAAAACAGGTCTGGTATTTGTCAATCTGGCAGCCAGCCGGCCTAAAAAAGCGCTCACCGGCGTATGTACATGTACCAGTGCAAATTTTTCTGATCGCATGATTTTGAGCAACTGTTTAAGAGCAATTATTATAGATAATGAATAAGGAGATCGTGAAAAATTGATTTGATGACATATTACACCATTCTGTTCCAATTCAACCCGCCTGTCCCCTAACTTAGTTGCCACATGCACTTCATAGCCTTTCTCCTGAAAATAATTTATAAATGGCATATGGATGTTTAAAATATGGTTTTCAATGTTGGCTATAAATAATATTTTTTCCATATAAACATCACCTTCTTTGCATTCCATGGCAAAGGCATTTTTCCAGGGCCTCTTCCAGCCTGTCGGCCAACACCGGGACGTCATGAAACCTCTCCACATACTTGCGAGCGCGGGCACCCATTGCCGTTCTCTCTTCAGGAGTTTTGTCCGCCATCTGAAGCATAGCCGAGACCAGGGACTGGGGATCATCAGAGGGAATTTGCAGGCCAAACCGGGAGAACTGCGGCGTCAGCGGTACGTCAACAGCGGCGATCATTGGCCTGGAGGCAGCCATGTATTCAAATAATTTATTGGAGCTGATTCCATATTTATACGCCCTGCTGTTGTGAAGATGAAACAAGCACACGTCGGATTTTTTTAAAATCAGAGGAATACGGTTCTTTTCCTGGGCATCCATCAAGGTTATGTTATTCAATCCATACTCCCTAACATACCTAACCAGCCCTTCTTTACACGGTCCGTCACCCACCATCAGGATATGAATACCGCCAATTCCCTCATCGCTTAAAATTTTCGCCGCCTCAACCACTGTCCCAAGCCCGTTGGCATAACCATGGGCTCCGGAATAGGTGAAAACAAGGCGGCCGCTTGTTTTCGGAAACAAATTTTCAAATCCGGCGCCGGAAGTACTCTCCACAGCGCAGCGATCATACCAGGCCAGGTCGGTGCCATTGGGAATATACACCACCTTGTCCCGGTCAAAACCCAGGGCTGCCACATGCTCCGCTCCCCCGGGCAGGGCGCTGATGATTAGTCGGGCCTGGCGGTATAACAATTTTTCCAGGACGGACAAACCCACGGCCAGAGGGCTGTACTTACTCATAGCCCCTATATCCACCAGGGATTGGGGCCAGATATCCCTTATCTCAAATATGAAAGGTACACCATGTTTTTTTGCCAGGCACATAGCGGCCAGGCCGGTCAGGAGGTGGGCCGAAGAGCCTATGACAAGATCAGGCGGCTCCAATTTATGCCCCAGCCTGGTTGCCCTGAAGGCAAAGACCAGGTGGTTAAGCAACCTGGACATGCTGTTCCCCCGGTAAGGCGGGGTCCTTATCCAAACCTTCCCTACACCCCCTGAGTCTTCCATGAGGTAAAAGCAGCCGGGCCCGTATTCCCTCAGCTCCCGGTAGACATTGTGGACAAAACTGGAGGCAAACAGCTTTACCCTCCACCCCCTGGTCTCAAGCCTCCAGGCTAAGTTATGGTGCCTGCCCGGCCCTGTGGCATGATGGTTAAGAATCCAAAGACTGCGCTCCTTCCCAGCAGCCATGTCAATCACGCCCTCCGCAACTCGCTTTTCTGTGCCCCTGTCAGGACGGCATAGACAGTCAGCCAAGGTATTCCTCCAGTAGACTGGAAATCAGCAGGGAGGCGTCACCCCTGCCGTAGGGAAAGCCGGACCAGTCAGCGTTAAAATTGGCTTCCAGGGCCTCCCGGAAAAGCCGCCGGTCATACCCTACCAGAACGTTGCATCCCCTTTCCACCGTTTCCACCCATTCCGTTTCTTCCCGCAGGGTGATGCAGGGGACCCTGAGGAAAAAGGCTTCCTTCTGTATGCCCCCGGAATCGGTAATGACCTTTCTGGCATTTTTAATCAGTCCGATCATTTCCCGGTATCCCACGGGCTTAATCACCTTGATGTTCGGGCTTTCCGAAAAAAAGGTCATGTTAAATTCCTCAATTTTTTTGGCAGTGCGGGGGTGAACCGGAAAAACCACTTTTTCACCGGCAGCAGCCAGGTTGGCCAGCAGACCGGCCAGCCTTTCCCTTTTGTCCGTATTCTCTGCCCGGTGTAAAGTGGCAAGGAGGTAATCCCCCGGTTTTCGCTTCTGTTCTCCGGACCACGCCGGCCCAACTCCGCTATTAAGAAGTACATCCAGCATCACGTCCCCAACGTTTATAACCTTCAACCCGGCAGGCCGTTCCGGAGGAGCTTTTTCATTCAACAGCCCGCTCTTTTTAATAATGCCGGTCATCCCTTCTTTTTCAAGGTTTCGCACCGCCGTTAAGGAAGGGCAAAATAAAAAGGTAGACAGGTGATCGGTAATAACCCGGTTGAATTCTTCCGGCATGGATTGATTGTGGGAACGCAAGCCCGCTTCAACATGGGCCAGGGGAATTCCCGCACGGGAAGCCGACAGAGCTCCGGCCAGGGTAGAACGTGAGTCACCGTAAACCAGCACCAGGTCAGGCTTCTCCCGTTCAAATACGGCCTCCAGACCTTCTAGCATGCGGCCCAGCTGCAACCCAGGCAACCCAGGGCCTGAGTTTAAATGATAATCCGGTGCCGGCAGGTCCAGGCCGGAGAAGAATATCTTAGACATATTGAAATTGTAATGCTGACCGGTGTGAATCAATACTTCCCGATGCTTTACCCTTATGGCTTTTGATACCATGGCCGCCTTGATAAACTGCGGCCGCGTACCCACCACGCTGGCTACTTTCAATAAGAAACCTCCCGGCTATACATATCACTCCCCTTATCTTATGGGGAACAAGAAATACCTGTTACTTAAAATCAAAGTGGTCAGAATTCAGTAGTCAGAATTCAGAATACTTCGAGAAGATAAACCGTTCTCTCATGCTGATTCCTGATGTTTCGCCGGTTTTCTCATTCTGACTCCTGACTCCTGACTCCTGACTCCTAAATACTTACAATTCTGAGCGCTCTATCAACTATAGTAATCAAGGTTATCTCTCAGCCAGCGATAGGTCAGCTTCAAACCCCCGGTTATGTCGAAGGAAGGCTTAAATCCCAGTGCTTCCTTTGCTTTCCGGCTGCTGATCAACAACCGGCGGTTAGCGGCGGGGCTCTCTTGAAACATAATAGGGCTCTCGCTGCCGGTTATTTTTTTCACTTCAAGGGCCAGCCTTTGCATGGTCACACCTTCATCGCCACCAATATTAAAAATTTCACCCGTGGCTTCAGGCCGGATCAAGCTCAAAACAACCGCTTCGGTAAAATCCGAAACATAGGTATAGGTGCGGGTGTCGGAGCCGTCGCCAAATACAGTGATAGGCTGGTTCCGGGCGGCCTGCAGCAGGAACTTGATGGGCACGCTCACCCTGGAGTTTCTTGGACCGTAAATATCCGCCACCCTTAAGACAACTACTTTTAAGCCGTTACTTACGGCCAGGGTCCGGCAGAAGGTTTCACCGGCCAGTTTTACGGCGCCGTGAATCAGCACCGGCTCCAGGGGATGTGTTTCATCTATGGGAACGCACCTTCCGTTGCCGTACACGGCAATGGACGAAATATAGATTAGCAAAGCGTTGCGGTCGAGGACGGACTTGATTAGATTTAAAAGGCCGGCCATGATATCTGTGATGGCTTTCGTTTCAACCGAACGGTGACGCAAGGACATGGGAAAGGCCAGGTGAACCACAGTGTCGATGTCTTTAACCGCCCTGCCAACGGAATCTTCACAGGCAACACTACAGTTCAGCAGGTCTACTTTGTTCAGCACCGCGCAGAGGTTCCCCTGCCTCCCGGAAGTGAAAACGTCCATCGCCCGGACCTTCGCCCCCTCGGCCAAAAGCTTTTCGCAAAGATGGGAGCCGAGAAATCCGGCCCCCCCGGTAACCAAAACTTTTCTCCCTCTTAACCTCATTTTTGATCACCCGGCATTTTACAGTTTCATAATAGGATCTAAGCCCTTTTGTAGTTTATTTCCACTTATGCGCACATATGGCATTGCTTAGGCAAGTATGATTCCGGCTAAACTTAACTTTTTTTTCTATGCAGCAATTGATAGTTATCGGGTAGACCGTCTACATTAACAACTTCGAAATCATCCATGAAATTTTGCCAAACTATATTATGTGTGTTACAGAAACGCATATCGTCCCGTCCGTCAAGGGGATAATCAACTAAAATTACCCAATTAACATTTCTTTCTTTTAGTTCTGATACCATTTCCTTTTGTCTCTCCTCTGTTTCTTTGAATAAGAAATAAATATCCCATAATGGAGATTTTCTTTGTAAAACTGGGTATAATGTTGGCCTATTAGGAGCAATAAGCAATTCTTCACTAGGTTTTACGTAATATTCGTTTATTCTCTTTACACTATCAATGATACTGGCAGTATCTCTACTTAACCATAAATGATCACCAAGGATATCTACTTTAACAAATTCTTCTTTTAAAATGTATGCTTTAATATAATGTGAATTTGTCATTCCCGCCGAAAGAAACGACATAATGAAAACAACAACCAACAAGCCCTTAATAATCAACACCTGTAAATAATGTTTGGATTTAATTATAAAAGGCAATGAAAACAACCCAATTAAAAAAGGATGGATGGCCAGTGAAAGATGCACCACTTCAGCCCGGGAAAAGGCATAGTGTATATAAATGACTCCAATAAAAACGCCAGCTATAAAAACCGCTTTTTGCTGCAAGGCATCACGTCGGCTCCGGAGCAGAAACACCCCTGATAAAATATAGAAAATCGGTAAAATCAAAAAAAACATGCCTGTTGAGAATGATTTAACAGCTGTCAACGGATCCATTTGTGTATAATCCATACCCCATGGCCAGGGTATTGGTAATGGTAGATTGGTGTGTCCAAAGCGAAACCAAAACAATACGCTTTCAATGAAACTATCAAAAAAACCAGGGATCAGCACAAACATTATTAACATAGGCGAATAACCAACCAATATTCCGGATCCCCATATAGTCATCTTTTTAAAAAGATAAGATCTGTCAATTTTAAACCAAATAAAAAATATCAATAAAAGAAAAGCCGCAAACCCGTATAGCCCGTGGTTACGCCCCCAAAACGCCGCCACACCAACGAATACCCCTGCCATAAAATGTCGTCGAAACGATGGTTTTTCAATTAATAAGGTTGCAAAATATACCGCGGCCAATGTTATGCTATGATCAAAGACCTTAAACCATGGAAGCATCCATAACAGTAAGAACGCGCCCGCAACAGCCATCATCCACCAGGAACGAATTACCCTGCGCAGTGCCAGCATTCCGAAAGTGAGACCAAAGACTTGAAATATT
>CBEULQ010000188.1:0-5633 GCA_965543975.1 uncultured Desulfocucumis sp.
TATATGCGGCAGAAAAGTTGCATTTAGTGTTGCAGGATGGTAGTGCGGTAGGGAAAATTGGCTAATTAAACACTCCACCGGGTGTTTTTTTATTTGTCTGGCCAATGCTCTTCCGGTTATATGCGGCAGAAAAGTTGCATTTAGTGTTGCAGGATGGTAGTGCGGTAGGGAAGGCTATTTACGGCACCCACCGGGTGTCTTTTTGTTTGCCCCTATTCCCTGCCCTGAAAATATTCGGGGGCGGCGGCTTCCGTGGAAATATATATTTAAAGTGCAGGGAGGAAAAAAGAATGTTCAGGTTTGCTTCAAAAAGATTCATTCTGCCGGTTGCATTGATGCTGGCGCTTCTGCTTTTGGCAGGTTGCGGCGGCGGGTCTAAAACCGGGGATCAGGGCGCACAGGAAAAAGAGGTTTATAAAATCGGGGCCATTTTCGACATTACCGGTCCTGCTTCCTCGCTGGGGGTTCCAGAAAGAGACTCCGCAATAATGCTGGAGGAACAGATTAACGCCCGGGGCGGGATAAACGGGCATCCGGTGAAAATTATCATCGGGGATAATGAAAGCAATGAAACCAAGGCGGTCCAGGTGGCCAAAAAGCTTATTGAGGTGGACAAAGTGCTGGCCATTGCCGGACCCAGCACCACCGGCACCTCCATGGCCATAGTGGATACGGCCCAGAAAAACCAGGTGCCCCTGGTGTCGGCTGCCGCCGGAAAATCCATTGTCAATCCAGTGGGAGAGAGGCAGTGGGTGTTTAAAACTGCCCAGAACGACTCCGTGGTGGCGGAAAAGATAATTGAATACCTGGGAACCATAGGAGCCAAAAAGGTTGCCTTTTTAAGCATGAACAATGCTTTCGGTGACAGCGGCAGGAAGGAATTTTCCGATGCCGCACAAAAGGCAGGTATAGAAATTGCGCTAGATGAAAAATTCGGCGCCACAGACAACGATATGACTGCCCAGTTGACCAAGGTAAAAGCCGCAAAACCGGACGCCGTGATAGTCTGGGCCATTCCGCCTTCGGCTTCCATTGTTACCAAAAATTACCGGCAGCTGCAAATTGACGCGCCGCTGATTCATAGCCATGGCATCGGTAACAAGACGTTTATAGATTTGGCCCAGGATGCATCCAACGGGGTGATATTCCCGGCGGGCAAACTGCTGGTGGCGGAGAGCCTCCCGGACAGCGACCCTCAGAAGGAAGTTCTGGTAAAATATGCTGCGGATTATGAAAAGAAATACAACCAGCCCAGAAGCACCTTCGGGGGGCACGGCTGGGACGCAGTGTCGCTTATAGTAGCGGCTCTGGAAAAGGCGGGTCCCGATAAGGCAAAAATAAGGGACGAACTGGAAAAAACCCAGAATTATCCTGGAATTTCCGGGGTGTTTACAATGTCGCCCCAGGATCACAGCGGCCTGACCAAGGATGCTCTGGTGATGCTGAAAATAGTTGACGGCAAATGGACTATTCTGGAATAACGAAACGGGGTTTAATTAATGCAATTTAGCGAACTGCTGCAGTATGTGCTCACGGGCCTTACCCTGGGTGGAATATACGCTCTCATTGCCCTGGGGTTTGTGACCATTTACACCGTAACAGGCCATATTAATTTTACCCAGGGAGAATTTGTAATGCTCGGGGCGCTTATTACCGCAAGTCTGGTCAAGAACGGAACCGGACTGTGGCTGGCAGTTGTGGCTGCGATATTGCTGGTGGGGCTTTTCGGGGCTTTGTTTGAGCGGGCGGTAATTTATCCCGCCCGCAATTCTCCGGTTGTTACAATTATTATAATAACCATCGGTTTTTCCGTGGCCATACGTGGGGGGGCTCTGCTGGTCTGGGGGACCCAGTCCTATCCATTGCCCGCTTTTTCCTCCGGAGAGTCGATGCGTATTCTCGGGGCTGCCTTAAACACCCAGAGCGTTTGGGTGCTCGCCTTAAGCTTGCTTGTGGTGGCGGTGCTGTTCGTATTTTTTGAGCGTACCGCCGCAGGCATGGCTTTAAAAGCCTGTGCCATAAACCGTCTAGCTGCAAGGCTGATGGGAATCAGCCCCCAGCGCATGTCTTTGTTGT
Source organism: uncultured Desulfocucumis sp. (assembly GCA_965543975.1). GTDB lineage: Bacteria > Bacillota > Desulfotomaculia > Desulfotomaculales > Desulfocucumaceae > Desulfocucumis. The sequence continues at coordinate 2,077 of CBEULQ010000188.1, forward strand.
GCTTTACCCTTAGCGCCATGCTGGGAGCCCTGGCAGGCATTGTTATCACCCCAATCACCACGGCAACCTACGATATGGGGCTTATGCTGGGGTTGAAGGGATTTGTGGCCGCTGTTCTGGGGGGGCTGACCAGCACCACCGGGGCGGTGGTAGGGGGATTCCTGCTGGGGGTGTTGGAAGCGCTGGGAGCCGGTCTGATTTCTTCCGGCTATAAAGATGCCATATCCTTCTTGATTTTGCTGCTGGTAGTGCTGAAGAGACCTAACGGCCTGCTGGGCAAACAAGAAAGCAAACGGGTATAGCTATAATTTGACAACCCGGGGGTTAAAAGGTGAATCTATCAGGTCAAGTTAATGGAAAGATAGCCAGATATTTGGTGTTTTTGATTTTTGTACTTATTTTGGGGTTCATCCCCATTATGATGACCAATACTTATTATTTGGGTAATCTCGTTTTAATAGGAATCTATTCCATCGTGGTAATTGGGCTTTGCCTTCTGATGGGTTATGCCGGCCAGGCCTCTCTTGGGCACGCGGCTTTCTATGGATTGGGTGCTTACGGTTCTGGCCTGCTGACCGCCAACTGGGGATGGCAGCCGCTGACGGCAATGCTGGCAGCGGCTCTGATAACCGCGCTGGTTGCATTTTTTATAGGAATACCAACCCTGAAACTGAAGGAGCATTATCTGTCTCTGGCTACTCTGGGTTCCGGCGTAATAGTATATATCTTTTTTAACGAACAAGTAAATTTAACCGGAGGCCCGTCCGGCTTTTCCGGTATTCCATATTTCTCTATAGCCGGCTGGGAATTCAGCAGCGAGATTAGCTATTACTACCTGGTTTGGTTCTTTGTGCTGCTGGCCATCGCCTTTGCCAGAAATATAGTAAATTCCAGAATAGGTAGGGCTTTGCGGGCTCTTCACGGCAGCGAACTGGCCGCTGCCTGCATGGGGGTTCCGGCTTACAAGTACAAAGTCCAGATATTTGTTGTCAGTGCGGTTTACGGCAGTATTGCCGGGAGCCTGTACGCCCATTACGTTACTTTTATCAGCCCCTCACCCTTTGGCTTTCAGGCGTCGGTGGAGTTTGTGCTGATGGCGGCAATTGGAGGCCTGGCCAGTATTTGGGGGCCTATTTTAGGTGTTTCGGCTGTGCTTTTACTTACGGAATTGCTGCGGTCCCTGGTGCCGATGCTGTTACCAACGGCAGGGGGAGAATTTGAGATAATATTCTTCGGCCTGATTTTGGTGGTGGTGATGATATTCATGCCCCAAGGGCTTACCGGTGGAATTAAAAACTGGTGGGCCAAAAGAAAGAGCGGTTACTATGCCGTAGGAGAATCGGCAGAGGCCCAGAGCGTAGTGCTGCCGCCGGCTGCGGACGGGAGGGCAGCGGAATGATAATATTGGAAGTTACCGGGCTGTCAAAACATTTCGGCGGTGTGACCGCGGTGAATTTCGTTGATTTCCATGTGAACCGGGGAGAAATTTTGTCCATAATCGGCCCCAACGGAGCCGGCAAAACCACTATGTTTAACTTGATTTCCGGTGTGGCCGGTCCGGATTCGGGCAGTATTAAATATAACGGCGAAGAGATAAGCGGACTGCCGCCGGAGAAGATAGCCGCCATGGGGGTTACCAGGACGTTCCAGAATTTGCAGATCTTCCGGAACATGACAGTGGTGGAAAATGTTATGGTTGGCGCCCATCGCCTGGGGCGGAAAGGGTTGCTGCAGGCCGGGATTCGCTGGCCCGGAGTGGCCGCCGAGGAGTCGTTTATATACGGGCGGGCAATTGAGGCATTGAAATTGGTGGGACTCGGGGAGAAAAAGGATATGCCTGCCGATGTACTACCCTATGGGGAACAGAGGTTGCTGGAAATTGCCAGGGCCATGGCCCTGGAGCCGGATTTGATCCTGCTGGATGAGCCTGCCGCCGGTATGAATCAGGGGGAAACCAACGGGTTGGGCGAATTGATATCCCGTTTTCCGGAAATGGGAACCTCGGTATTGCTGGTGGAGCATAACATGGAAATGGTTATGACCGTTTCTCACAGGATTGTGGTTCTGGACCACGGTTCAAAGCTGGCGGAAGGCACCCCCCTGGAAATTCAGCAGGATTCACGGGTGATATCCGCCTACCTGGGTGAGGAGGTGTTTTAAATTGCTAGAGGTTAAGGATCTTCACACCCGGCACGGTTGGAATCATGCCTTGAAGGGAGTAAGTTTCCGGGTTCCCGCCGGAAGTCTGGTAGCCATAGTGGGGGCCAATGGGGCCGGAAAAAGCACTTTACTTGGGACCGTGGCGGGGATTTATAGTCCTTTCCGGGGAGAAGTGCTGATGGAAGGCCGTCCGGTGCACAGGCTGCCGGCGGAACAAATGGTCCGGCAGGGGATCAGCCTGGTTCCCGAGCACCGCCAGATTTTTGATTCCCTGTCCGTGGAGGAAAACCTGATGCTGGGGGCCTACCCCCGGTGGGGCGGTGACCGCAGGGAAATAAAAAGGGACATGGCGAGCATTGTCAACCTTTTTCCAGCCCTTGAGGAAAGACTTAGGGATCCGGCCGGCGGGCTTAGCGGCGGAATGCAGCAGATGCTTGCCATAGGCAGGGGACTGATGAGCAGGCCCAAAGTATTGCTCCTGGACGAACCTTCCCTTGGTCTGGCCCCCCTTTTGGTAAAAGAGATTTTTAATACGCTTAACAACTTGAAGAACAACGGCACCACCGTACTTCTGGTGGAGCAGAACGCCAGGGCCGCCATGTATGTGGCCGACATGGTATACGTGATGGATCAGGGGAAGATTATACTGGAAGGAAGACCCGATGAATTAAAAAAAGACCGCCGGGTTCAGCAGGCTTACCTTGGCAGGGGTTAGGAGTGCGGATTTCGGTATAGGATTTGGAGGACATCGATAGTGTAATGACTGATTAAAATAGAGGAATTTGTTTAATAATGTTGAATCACAAGGCAATGATTTCATGCTTGACTCGAATCGTTGCTTTTTTTATTAACCGGCAACATTATATCAACTTACCCCGAAAGAGAGTGTATTATAGTTAGATGCCTGAATTTGACTTCAAAAAAATGTTTAACTTATCGCCACTGCCGGCATATGTTCTCCAAGATGGCGTTTTCCGCCTGGCAAACAGGGCTATGGCCGAGGTAACCGGTTACACTGTAGAGGAATTTCCCGGAACTCCCTTTACAAGGCTTGTTCACCCGGAAGACGCATCGGGTTTGTTCAATGTTGCAAAAAAGGTGCTGGACGGAGGGAACTATCCCATTAGTCATGATTTTAGGGGGATTAATCGACAGGGCAATATATTGTTTGTAAAAACTTACCTGTCACGCATTGAATTTAACGGCCTCCCCGCTATCCTCGGACAGGTTATTGATAAAACGGAGCAAAGGCTGGCGGAGGAAAAATTGCTTGCAGAGCGTCAGAGATTCTTTTCCGTTCTTAATGAACTGCCCGCCATGGTTTATCTTCAAGCCCCGGATTACACCATTTCTTTTGCCAACCGTTCATTGAGGGAACAGTATGGCGACACCGAAGG
>CBEULQ010000189.1:0-5559 GCA_965543975.1 uncultured Desulfocucumis sp.
CTTTGCCATTTACTGCTTCAGCACCGAAACAGTGATTAATTAATTTAAAAAAGAATAGCATACATATTATCGCCTGTCAATATTTCTAGCAATTTTCATTAACGAATTTTGTAGAACTTTTTCACTTTATTGTTTAGCCAAGCAAATAATTAACTGATATAATGAATATGGACATGCTATCATAATTTAAGGGGGTTGTTCTGGTAAAATGACCAAGGTTTTAATTGTTACCTGCGCCAAAATAAGGGATGTCAACTGTGTTGCCTGTCTGAAATGCTTTAAGGCATCGGAAAAAAAAGAAGGGGAATTTGCCAAGTACGATGACGAAGTAAGAATTACCGCCATGTGCGGCTGCGGCGACTGTCCCGGCCTGGTGATGCCGAAACTGACCCTGGTAATGGAACAGGCGGACTACATGGACCGGGACATTGACGCCATCCACCTGGGAACCTGCATGGTTAAAGCTTCCACCACCGCAGCGTGTCCCATCAACCTGGAGAAAATCGCCGAAACCATTAAAAACAAATTCGGCAAGCCCGTAACCATCGGCACACATAATTACTAAAGATCCATACATAATGCAATACTTAGTAAATGAGACCGGTCTTTGCGACCGGTCTCAACATAAATTGGGGACATTCCTTCGTTAAGCTGTTAGAAAGTGAGGATTCATACATCCTTTCCGAAATTTTTGAGAAAGTAGGGTTTTATGAAACATAAGAAGGTGTGTCCCCTGACATATGATGGGACATTCCTTCATTCCCCTGACCTTAATTCAGGTACAGTTTTTTGATTTCTTTGAGGCTTTCCATATGGTTAGCCTTCAACATCCCGTCAGACAGGGTATATAACATATTCTCTATATACATGGATCTTTTAACCGAGAAATCCGCCTCTTTTTCAGGAGCTTTGCGGTCCCCGTGCTCTATTTTGCCCTTCAGTGCTATGCCCTTCTCCGGCGAAATATTGAATACAAAAGCCCCCTGCCAGTGGCGCCTGTAATCCGGCATGATTGCTTTGCCGGAAACTTCTGGTTGTTGCCAGTAAGACACCGGGATTACCAGCAGGTTTTTAGCTTTGGAAAACAGAAACGCCTTGTGATCCCTGAGAGCCGGGGAATCGGAATTGGGCTCTTCAATTACAAATTTGGATATCTCCCTGGGTTTCTCTGGATTGCTGACGTCAAAAAGCGCAATTTTAACCCCCTGCCTTTGCACCGGGGGAGCTATAACGGATATCTCCGGCACCGGCTGGCCCATTAGGGGTCGGGGTGTACCTGCCTCCGAAACCTCCATGCCAACGCCGATAAGGTGGTTTTCATCATAAGGATGCAGGTAGTCAGAATATCCGGGTATCTTCAACTCCCCCAGCACCTTCGGGTTTTGGGGGTCTTTTAAATCAATGACAAACAGCGGGTCTATCCTCCGGAAAGTCACAAGATAAACACGGTCACCCATAAACCTGGCCGCGTAAATTCTTTCGGATCTTGCCAGTCCCTGCAACCTGCCGGTAATCTTCATGTCCTGGTCCAGTACAAATATGTTGTTTTTGGTGTTCATGCCGCCACCGAAGATAAATCCCTGGGAGGTGGTGGCTACCCTGAAATAGCCATCATTTTCATCCATGGAAAACTGGTTTAGCAGCAGCCCTGGGACCTCCCCGGCGGCCTTGTACTCCACCCCGGCTTCCTTTACCGACAGTTTGTGAATGACTGTATTGTCCCTCTCCCGCGCCAAATCCCGGTAGTATTTTTCACGGTACTGCTGTATTTTCTCCTCCAGGGCGATTGCCCGGCTGTAATCCAAAGTGTTTAAATACTCCTCCAGTATTCCCTCCACCTGGCTTAATATGCTGTCCATGTTATCCTTTGCCGCCCGCTGTACTTTTACCCGGGCTGCCACATCCGGAGGAAGCAGCGAGGCCAGTCCGGCAATATATTTATTGGACAGTTCCACCAGGTCCGGTGTCTTCTGATTGGTCAAATAAATATTGTTTTGTGAAACGAACAAATTCTGCGATGTGCCGGTCAGAAACGTCCTGGCGGACACCTTTTGCCCGTCGTCCAGCAGGTTTACAGCCAGAACCACCGTATAAACATAGGAATTGTCAGGGTAATCAAAATATGTTATTTCCGTGGGCGGCACCGTCATCACCCCGGAACCCGTGTTAATTTTAGGAAGTTGTATTTTCTCCCTGCCGTCCCCTTGCACAATTCCGTCACCCACGGGCATATTCACCACAAGGTAGGCAAAATCACCGATCATTCGTGAGCTCACCATACCGCCCCTGAAGCTTAAGAATCTCTTCTCCACCGGTTTGGACCTGTCAGTAACATCATATATACTAACCGCCGTCTCCCCGGTTTCGTACCTGTTCTCAATAACAGCAAGCCTGTTTTTATTGATAAAAAGCTCCGCCGGACTGCCCTGGCAGTCTATCCTGGAAACCACTCCGGCTTTATCAGCGGGATAAGCATCGATCGTCACAATCCGGCCTGAAGACACTGCGTATAAATATTTACCGTCACTCTTTACAATATCGGCCTCATCGACACCCTCCACCTGGATGTTTGTGGTGGAAAAATCCCGGGAAGCGCCTGAAGACGCTGCTTTCTCAGCTACGGCCGGCTGTTCCGCCTTCATATTATTTTCAGGCGTATCGGCCAGCATAGCCCTCGAATTAGCACTAGCCCCTATGCCGCCGTCATATCCGAAATACCCGTATTTGCCTGCCAGTTCCCTGCCGGTGTTAATGTAATCCTCCAGCTCTTTCAGAGAAGCAAATTTTTTCAGCTGGGCCGCCCCCGACTCGGTGGGTTTCACGGAAACAATGGTAACAGTCATGGCCAGGGTGAACACAACGGCCGCCGCCGCCAATAACACATGCTTGAGCTTCATAATACCCCCCCTTTTAATTACCGGTAATCGATTTATATAAATGACGATATTGCCGCTGGAAAGTTCCGCCTGTTTCCCACAACACCATGCTATATACTTGTGGAACGTAAAAAGGCCGCATTAAGCGACCTTTTGAATAAATTTCCCTAAAATACTTTTTATTTAATTAACTATTTGCCCCCACGGTCAGAATACCGACTATCTCCACACCCTTTTCATTAACCAGGTTTATGATTCCGTCCCTGTTCCGGACCATGGGCCGGGCAGGATAAGCGGGATTGATAATAACCACCTGGCCGGTGCGGCCATCGTTCAAACGCACCATTTCTCCAACGTAACAATCCGCCACCCGGTTGAGAAAGGTCATTAACAACTTTGTATCCAGCAGGTTGAAAAATTCATGCTGGAACTGGTCTATCACCTGAAAGGGGCAGATTTTCTCCCGGTGCGGCCTTCTGGAGGTCATGGCGTCATAAACGTCGGCAATTGCTATTATTTTGGCGATTAGGGGGATCTGATCCCCTTTCAGGCCTGTGGGATAGCCGCTGCCGTCTTCACGCTCATGGTGCATAAGCGCCCCAACCCTGATGTTGTAAGGGGCTTTTGCCGTTTCCAGCAGGCGGTACCCATAAACCGTATGCTTTTTCATTTCTTCCCACTCTTCTGGAGTCAGTTTTCCGGGCTTGTTTAAAATTTCCGGAGATATATGGCTTTTACCAAGATCATGAAGCAGACCGGCAATAACAATTTCCCTGCCGGTGTTTTCATCCAGGTTCAGCCATTTGCATAACACACTGCATAAAACTGAAACATTCACACAGTGGCCATAAGTATAATCGTCTATTTGCCTGATGTTGTTTAGAAAAGCAAAGAGATTGTACGGCGTCCCCACCTGCTGCAAAAGCATTTCGGGAATGCTGTAGGCCCGTTCCAGATTTACAGGCTGACCGCTGCTGATGCTTTTCATTATATCGTTAAGTTCATTTTTCGATTCGAAGTAGGAATGTTCAAATTGGTTGATTTCATTTTCATCAACATGGTGCCAGTAAGAGAATTCCCCGGTGTCCTGTTCCTTCTGTTTAATGCTTACAGTGGAGTATCCCAGCCTTTTTATAGTTCTTATATGCTCTTCGTTGATAACGGAGCCTTTGGCCAGCAACAGCACTTTATTTTTGGTATAAATATCCTGATCCAGGATCATACCGGGCTGCAACTCATCGGCAATTCTCTGTAGGCCCATAAATAACCTCCGCTTAATGAAAAAATTGTAATAATTTAAATAATTAACAAGAAAATATTATCACAGTTTTATTTTTTTTTCTATACAAAGTATTGCTGGCAAACAACAAAAAACCGCCTAATCCGGCGGTTTTTGAATCTTAGTTGACACTGTCATCCACCATATATCATGGGGAAAAATAGTATTTTATCCCCGTCGGAAACGGGGTGATCGGGCTTTACCACCTTTCCGTTTAATATAATGATGCCAACCTCCTGGTCATTAATGGCTATTAATTCCATAAACCTACTTGCGTTCCAGGAAGTGTCATTACTGATTTCTATAAATCCTCCGGGGATAACCGTTTTAAGCCCGCCTTTAACTTCAAAATAGACTCTCATTTATTCCATAGCCCTGTCGGCTATTTCCAGCACTTCATCTATTATTGACAAAGCCTTGAGCAACTGTTGCTCGTTTATAATCAGCGGCGGGCAGAGGAACATGAAGTTCCAGCGCAGCATCATATACAGGCCCTTGTCCCATGCTGCCTTGTATATGTCCTTCATAACGCCCGGCGCTCCATTCCAGGGCACCAGGTGCTCTCTGGTCTCCCGGTTCTTTACCAGCTCCAGGCAGCCGAAAAGGCCTATTCCCCTGGCATCACCCACGGAAGGGTGTCCTTCCTTGAGCTTCTGCATTTCCTCCAGCATTATTTTACCCATGGCCTCGGCGTTTTCAATTAACTTCTCATCCTGGTACACTTTGATATTAGCCTCGGCTGCTGCGCAGGCCAGGGCGTGGCCGCTGTACGTCAGACCGCCCCAGAACATTTTGTCGTGCATAAAATCTGCTATCTCACCTGACACCCCCACGATGCCCAGGGGCACATAACCCGAATTGCACCCTTTGGCCATGGTCATTATATCAGGCTTCACGCCATCCCAGTGGTTGATGGCGAACCATCTTCCGGTACGCCCGTAGCCGGTCATAACTTCATCGTCGATAAGTAAAATTTTGTACTGGTCGCAGATCTGCCTGAGGCGTTGCATATAACCCGGAGGGGGAATGATTATGCCGTTGCTTCCCACCACCGGCTCCACCACTATGGCCGCCACAGTGTCCGGATTCTCATACATGATTATTTCCCGGATGTGCTCTGCGCATTGAAGATTGCACTTACCATCGCTGTATTCATGTCCGAAGGGGCAGCGGTAGCAGTAAGGGTCTAGAACTTTCAGCACTCCCGGAGCGGTGGGCTCCACCGGAGGACGTCGGGGGTCGCCGGTGAGAGATATGGCCATGTATGTCGCTCCGTGATATGAGCGGTAGCGGGAAATGATTTTAAATTTTTTTGTGAACATCCTGGCTATTTTCACGGCGTTCTCGTTGGCATCCGCCCCGGCGTTGGTGAAAAAGACCTTTTTAATATTTTCAGGGGTGACC
>CBEULQ010000190.1:0-5555 GCA_965543975.1 uncultured Desulfocucumis sp.
TCCCATTAAAGCCAGCTTCATTTTTCACCATCATTTATTTTTTATTCTACCCCTGGATCTGTAATTTTCAAAATTATATTTACTAGAATTTCTTTTTTTAAGAATTTATAAACCATCATGAAGGATTTTCATATTCTATAGCGAACTATTGAACAGAATATTCAGACATGCTTTTTTTCACTATTTAAAATATCCCATTAAAACTGTAAAATGGTTAATAACGGAGGAAAAGTAAATGAATATAAAAGTCTTTGGCAGCAGTGGGGGCCTGCGCCATGGGTTGCGGCATTGCCCGCAGATAGGGTTAGTTATATTAATTGATTACCGGATTAACGGAGGTGAGGTTTATGAGTGAACAAACTCATATTATGACCACAAGCCTTGAGGAGACAACCGCTCGCGGGCAATTCCTGGTTAAAAAGGTTGAGGATGCTATTTACCGCCATCCAGGTGTGGATGAAACAGTAGCGGTTTTTATTCCTGATTTGTCCGGCGACAGCGATCTGGCAGCTTTTATCGTTCCCTCGAACGTAAACCTGTCGGTGCAGGATATAAAGCACTTCGTGGAAGATTCGGGCCTGTTGGCCCCGGATGAGCGACCCCGCCGCTACCATTTGGTTTCCGAAATACCCAAAACACCCAGTGGCAAATGCCAAAAACACAAACTTATTCAGAATTTAACCGGAGTCGATTAATATTAAACCCCGCGCTGATTACGCGGGGTTTAATATTAATCAAGAGAATCATCCTAAAGGCCGGTCAAAAACAAGTATGGCGCGAAAGGCGAAGCCGGACAGCGCGGAGCGTACTGGTGAACAGAGGTCAGGGGACACACCTCCGATAAAGGTGAGGGGACACACCTCTTTAAAAGGTCAGGGGACACACCTCTTTCAGAGGAATGTCCCCAACGTATAATGTCCCCAACGTATAATGTCCCCAATTAATACTGGACGGTGAGCCTGAGTAAAGTGCCAGGCGTAGTTTTTCACCGGCCTTGGATTAATTTTTTCTTGTGGCAGACCATCCGACACAAATTTCACATCTCCCATGATACAATACATGTTAGCGCCGGAGAGAGGAGTGCTGCCATGGACTGCTTAAACACAACCATTGAATATCCCCCGGAACTACTGGAAAAAGCACTATCCGAGCTTAAAAATCGCTGTAAAGAGATACTGGTGGAGTTAAAAACCTCCACCAGACTTATGACCGAAGCCCGGATATATGGCGAGCTCATTCAGTTGTTCGACACACACGGCCTTAGAACCCGGGGAATAAGCCTGGCCATGAAAATAGGATACTACAACACCGAAATCCGGATATTTGACTGTTTCGGCAGGGAACTTGGAGCCCTGGCCTTCGACATGGGACTGGCTACCGGGTGTTAAAAATTACCCGCCCAGGTTACCAGGGGTAATTCGAATTTGCGAACGAAATCCCGGTGTCCCGGTATAACCCTTACCGTATAGCCGAAAGTTCCCTGGGGCAAAATAAGCTGCCCCAAATAGCGCTGGGTGCCGTCATCCTCCTGGCCTTCGTGTAGCATGGGGGCAATACTCAGATTTGCCAGTCCGCGATCCGTTATATTGCCGTACACTACTTCCAGGTCCACATCATCGGGTTTCAGGGGACCGAGCTGTACATAAGCGTTAATTTTCAACAGGCTGCCCACGCTCATCTCCCTGCTGGCGTTGGTGTCCACCCTTCTAATGCAGACATGGTGCCAGTTTTCGGTAACAAACTGTTTAAAATCCTTCAATCTCTGGGGAACCGAGTAATTATCCCGGATAAAGTATTCCCACCGTTTAATGGACGGAACGTAATAACGGTCGGTATACTCCTGAACCATCCTTTCCGTGCTGAACACCGGTGCAATGGAAATAATAGAATTCTTCATTTTCTTGAGCCATTCCCTGGGAAATCCGCTGTCGTGGTTATAATAAGTAGGCAGCACCTTTTCCTCAAGGGTGGCGTACAAAGAAAAGCTATCATCCCTGTCCTGCATTTCCTCGCTTTCGTAACTTTTCTTTTCCCCAATAACAAAGCCGTTTCCCCCGTTGTAAGCCTCAGGCCACCAGCCGTCCAGTATACTTAAATTCAACACGCCGTTTGCCGCAGCCTTCTGGCCGCTGGTGCCGCTGGCCTCCATGGGCCGCCGGGGGGTATTGAGCCATATATCGACCCCCTGCACCAGAATACGGGCCATGTGAATATCATAATTCTCCAGAAAAACTATTTTGCCCCTGAATTCTTCCTCTTTGGATATACTGTACACCTGCCTGATCAAATCCTGACCGGCACCGTCTGCGGGGTGGGCCTTGCCGGCGAAAATAATCTGTACCGGCATTTGCGGGTTGTTTATCAGTTTGTTCAACCTGTCCCGGTCCAAAAACAGCAGTCCCGCTCTTTTGTAGGTGGCAAACCTGCGGGCAAAACCGATGGTCAGCACATTGGGCCTAAGATACTGGTCCACTTCCTTGACCCAGTGGGCCGGCTCCTGATTGCGTATCCTCTGCTTCTTTAAATTATTGCGGACGAAGGCGATCATCTTTTCCTTCAGAGACTGGTGAACCGCCCAAAGCAGATTGTCGGGTATATCATGGACCTTTTTCCACATGTTCCGGTCTGTAATATTTTCGTCCCAGTCCTCACCCAGATATATATGGTATAGATCTTTCAGCTCCTGGGCCAGCCAGGAGCCGGTATGCACGCCGTTGGTTAAGTAGTGCACCGGCACCTCCTCCACCGGCACCCCTGGATACAGGTAGCTGAACATTTCCTTGGATACTTCGCCGTGCAGCTTACTGACGCCGTTACAGTAATTGGACAGATTAAGTGCCAGCAGAGTCATGTTAAACTGCTTTCTGTGTTTGTCCCAACCCAGTTCAAGAAGGTCTTCCCTTTCTATTTTCAGCTCCCCGTACAGGTTTCCCAGGAAGCGCTCAACCAGTTCAGCGCTGAACATGTCATGCCCGGCGGGAACCGGAGTATGGGTGGTAAACAGGGTATTGGACTTCACTATTTCCTTGGCCGTATCAAAGGACAGGCCGGAGGCCACCAGTTCCCTTATCCTTTCCAGAACCAGAAACGCCGCGTGCCCTTCGTTTATATGCCAGGCAGCCGGGTTTATGCCGACTGCCCTGAGGGCCTTTACCCCTCCGATACCCAGCAGTATTTCCTGGGATATCCGGGTCTCCCTGTCGCCCCCGTAAAGCTGGTCGGTGATTTTCCGGTCCTCACGATTATTTTCCGGAATGTTGGTATCCAACATATACAAAACCACACGGCCCACCAGGCATTTCCACAATTTGGCATACACCTTCCTGCCGTGCATATCTACGGAAATCATTTTGTCCTCGCCATTGGTCACCGGTATAATAGGACGTTCCGAGAAATTGTGATATAGGTAATGAGCCTCCTGGGTGCCATCCCGGTTGATAGCCTGGTTAAAGTATCCGTGCCTGTAAAGCAGGCCGACGCCAACCAGGGGTATTCCCAGGTCGCTGGCGGACTTTAGGTGGTCTCCTGCCAGCATTCCAAGGCCGCCGGAATATATGGGGTGTGATTCGTGAAGGCCGAACTCTGCGGAAAAATAGGCTACGGGAGAGCCGGAATAATGGGGATGCACTTTATTAAACCATGTGTCCCTGGTCATGTAATGGTCGAATTCATTAAACACTTTATTGTAATTCTTCAGGTATTCATCGCTCTGAGCGATATCCTCCAGTTCTTCCTCGTTTACGTGCAGCAGGAATTTAACCGGATTGTGGCTCACCTCATCCCAAAGCTGCTCGTTTATTTTTCTAAAAAGCGTCCTGGCCTGGGTGTTCCAACTGAACCAGAAGTTATACGCCAGTTCTTTAAGCCTGATAATGTTCTCAGGCAGTTTGGGTTTTACAGATATGGTCCTGAATGCATACAAGAATACTCCCCCTTTATCTCATAAAAACAGCATAAATGACATATGACGAACAAAGCATATATTCTAGAAATTGCTGTTAACTCCTTCCTTTTCCAGCTGAACGGATAAAAGAATTCCATCAGACGTAGATTAGTCTCTTTAAAAAAATTCTCATTGATTAACTGGGTTACATTGTAGGATTTATGAAATTTCACATGGCCAAAGCCTATGGTGTGCCCATTTACTTTTTATCCCAGGGGTAAATACTTTGCCGATATCCTCCTTTATTGCGCTAAAAATTATACTTATATTCGGATAATACCGTCTTGGCAAAGTTTACTACGTTTGCCACAGGACAACCTTGCTTGCTAGTATATTCTAACCGAATCTCAATGGACATTTGAGTACGGAGGAACCAACATTCGGGGTGAATCCCTCGCGCGGTCTTCAGCAAGACCCGGGAGTGTAGGTTAATCTTTTTGCCGAACCCGTCAGCTAACTCCGGAGGTAAAAAAGAAAGGGGTTTTTCCATGAAAGCAGCGTTTAGGATCGGTGTTTTCCTTTTATTGCTATCAGTACCCTTGTTGTACACAACCTGGCATTACTCCCAGCAGTCAAAAGATTTCCAAACAAGCCTGAACACCCACCAAAACAGCCCTCCTGCCCAAAACAAAGTAATTGCCGACAATCCCCCTGCCGCCTCAAAACCGCCGGAAGAGCAACAAACCGCCCGCCCGCGCGGGCAGGCCGAAGTACAGCGGTCAACACAAAAACGGCCGGCAGTAAACACAAGGGAAACAGGGGATAGCAATAAATCCCTAACCGTCCAGCAACCCAAGCAGACAAAACCAGTTAATCCCCAGCCATCTGGGCTGACCTCAGATGAACGTAAAATGATAAGCCTGGTGAATAACTTCCGCGGAGAGAACGGCTTAAAAGCTCTGGCCGCGAGCACAGCCCTTACCCGGGTAGCCCGGTTGAAGGCAAAGGATATGATCGGCAATAATTATTTCGGCCATGTCTCACCCACCTATGACACTCCCTTTGATATGATGAGACAGTACGGCGTAAGTTTTGGATACGCCGGAGAAAACCTGGCCGGCGCGCCCACTGTGGACATGGCCCATACCAATTTGATCAACTCCGCAGGGCATAGGGAAAACATACTCAATAGCAATTACAACAAGGTGGGTATTGGTGTGGTCAGCGGGGGTCCCTACGGCAAAATGTTCGTGCAGATGTTCACGGATTAACGATGTCCAGGAGAATGTTGAAAAAGTGAATGAATTTATTTAAAAAAATTAATGTAATGTTGCAGGAATCCACATGACTAATCAAGAATGTATCAAAAATGTATTTTGTTAGACAAATTATTTTACAGTACCACAAAACCGCCATTTGAGGCGGTTTTTAGCGTATTCGATATTCAGGAGTAAATGATTACTGCAAGGATTGGGGAGTTGTTTGACAGTGAAAAGACCTGCGGGCATCACAGCCATTTCTATATATTCACTGCTCAGCGGCATTTTTTCCATTTTTGTGAGCACCCTTTCATTTATAGGTCTGCAGGCTGAAAGATTGCCGGACCACTACTGGTTGGTTGCCATAAGTCTATTTGGCATCATCACTGGAATACTTGAAATATTCGTGTACC
>CBEULQ010000191.1:0-5544 GCA_965543975.1 uncultured Desulfocucumis sp.
CTCGAAGGTCGGGGATCAACAGGCTGCAAAGCTTACTTAAATATTATTCGGCAATTAGCGGACAAAGTTTCGTATAATAAACACGCTTTTAAAAAAATGCTCCCCGGCCGGGGAGCATTTTGGTGTCTTTAAGAAGGGAAGCGCCATATGATTACATTTTTACCATATGTTTTATTATTCTCATCGGTTTCGGCATCGTCGAAATTCATTACGGGTTCTTCGCCGGCCTCCTGGCCGGTTTCAGCGATGACGGTATCCATGTCCGTTTTCGCGTAACCGGTTTCCCGGCTGATTACAGCTTCAGTTATCTGCCGGTCGGCTTCTGTATCGCCGGTTTCCTGTCCTGGTTCGTCTGCAGCATCTGTACTTTCAGGGCTATTGCCCTCAATTTCATCTGAAGATTCCTCAGACTCTTCCAAGTTTTTCTCTGCCGTTTCTCCAGGTGTTTCCTCACCGGTTTCAACTGTTAAATTTGTATCTTCTTCTGTTAAATCTTCGGCAGAAGTTTTTACCACTTCAGTTGTTGATTCATCACCGGGTAAATCAGAACCGGCCAATTTTTCTCCGGCATCTTCATCAACAATCTCCGGTGATTCTTCTGAATCATCACCTTCAGTATTTACCCCTGCCAAATCTACGGTTAATTCCGTTTTTTCTTCATTGGAAGATTCGGCTAGACTATCAACGTTTTCAGTATTATTATCTTCCTCTACAGCTACAACCTCATCTTGCCATGTATCCCGGTCTTTTTCTTCTTCACTGGCGTTTTCCCCGGGGGAAGCCGCTGCATCAGCCATTTCCGGTTCATCATCAGTAGTTTTTTCGCCTGCTTCAGGCTCAACTGCAGCAACGTCCGGATTTGCATCCTCGCTTGCCGGGCCCGGGGTGTCCGGGGTTGCGGAACCGGATTCCAGTGGTGCGGTCTGGAATTCCTCCGCATCCTGACCGTTATTCTTTTCATACCCAAGAATCCTGTACACTTTACCGCTGGTTAATGTCGTTAATTCGTTAAGTGTCTTATCCGGAACCGTGTTACTGTCTCCCCAAACGTAAAGATTTACCCTCCTCCGTCTGGTTATTTCCCTGCTTGTTGCACCGGGTATGGTGCCGTCGGTAGGTACCAGCAGTACCGGAAGCTGAAGACCCTTCCAGCCTTCGTCGTCACTGTTCAGGGTTGCAAATGAAACAATAAGCAGATCGGAAAATGGATTTCTATAGAATGCCCTCTCGGCTGCTTTAAAGTACATCTCTTTTTCCGAAAGTATTCCCAACAATCTCAACCCCCTTCTATGGGTGAATATTTTACTATTAATGTATGCAAATAGATAATTAAATAGTTAATAAATGTATATTCTACAAATCACGTTATTATTAAACATCAGGGGAGAATGTTTATGTCGTTATGAAAATAATTTGCCAGTGGCTAAAAAGTTATTGCATAAGTGGCTGCGCTGTAATATTCTGAATTTACACACCGGTCCAACCACCCAACAGCCAAGCAGGAAGAAAATTTTTTCAGGAGTATGGAGATGACTAACACGTATTTCAAACATTTGAAAAAGCGTTCTCTTTATGAAGATGTAGCCAACCAGATACTAAATTTAATAGTGGAGGAAAAATTCAAACCAGGTGACAGGCTGCCCGGAGAGAGGGAAATGGCTGAGGTTCTGGGGGTAAACAGGGGCACCCTGAGGGAGGCGCTTAGGGTTCTTGAATTTATGCGGGTGATAGAAAAAAGGGTGGGGGAAGGTGTTTTTGTCAGTGCCGGAGCAGGCGGTTTTGGTGTTGAGACCGTGATATTTCGCTTTATGTCCGAAGATGGGCTGGACGCTGCCGCCCTTAAGGGAGCTCATGAGGCAGTTACCCGAATTGAGGGGGTGATAGCAGAGCTGGCCGCTCAGAGGATTGAGGCGACGGAACTGGAGGAGATACGCAGATTGAACCAGCGGATGGAAGAGGCGGTGAAAACAGGGGAGCATTTTACGTCCCTGGATAAAGAATTTCATCTGAGCCTTGGCAGGGCAGCCAAGAGTCCGGTTTTGCTCAGCGTGGCAACTACCATGTGGGTTATTATGGAGCGTTACGCCATAGTGCTGTTCGGATTCAAAGAAAATAGGGATAAATGTGTTTCGGACCACAGGGAGATTATAGAAGCCCTAACCACGGGGAAGCCGGCTAATTCCCGCTGCATTACCGAGAGCCATTTCCTATGGGCCCGCCGGGCTCTTTTTGAGGAGAGGGAGAAAATTGGGGGGAGATTTTTTGCGGACGGACTTTTTTGAATTTTTCACGCCCACCAGGCTTATGGCCGGCGCCGGACTGGCGGATAGTATTGGCCAGGAAGTTAGAAATATGGGCTTGAGCAGATGCTTTATTGTTACTGACAGGGCTATACGAAAGATGCATATATTTGACAAGGTAATTGTTTCCCTGAACGAAAGCGGCGTCAGGGTTGTGGGAATTTTCGACGAGGTTGTTCCCGATTCAGAGGTGGGGCTGGTGGAGAGGGGGGCTGCCGTTACCCGGGAAGCGGGTCCCGATTTTATACTGGCCCTGGGCGGCGGAAGCAGCATAGACACCGCCAAGGCCATAAATATTATTTTTACCAATGGCGGAAGTCTGCTGAATTATGAGGGATTCGGTCTTCTTTCCGCTCCCCTTACCCCCCTGGTGGCGGTGCCCACCACCGCCGGTACCGGGAGCGAAGTTACCCAGTTCGCAGTGATAAAGGATGATTCACGGCGGGCCAAATTGAGTTTTTTAAGTCCGTACCTGATGCCCCGATTAGCAGTATTGGATCCTGAGTTGACCCTGGGCATGCCACAGGAGCTTACTGCCACCACAGGCATGGACGCTCTGACCCATGCGGTGGAAGCCCACCTTTCCGGGGCGGCTAATCCAGTGGCCTCCGGACTGGCGCTGCAGGCAGTGGGGCTAATCTTTGACTTTTTACCGGTGGCAGTCCGCAACGGCGGTGATATTGAGGCCAGGCACGCCATGTTGGTGGCCAGCACCATGGCCGGGATAGCTTTCAACAGCGCCATGGTTGGGATAGTGCACGCCATGGCCCATGCCTGCGGGGGGCTGTATGATGTTCCTCACGGGCTTGCCAACGCCATACTTCTGCCCAGGGGCATGGAGTACAACCTGCCCTTTGTAGTCCGGAAACTGGCCGACATTGCCAGGGCTGCCGGGGTGCCTGATATTGGACAGCCGCCGGAGGAATATGCTAATCAGGCGGTTATTGCGGTGGAGGAACTGTGTAAAAAATGCGGCATTTACAGGAATTTAAGTGATGCCGGGGTTCCTCAGGACGGGCTGGAGCAGGTGGCGGAACTGGCCGCCGTGGATGGGGCCATATTCACCAACCCGCGCCCTGCTGAGCCGGAAGACATACTGGAAATATTAAAAAAGGCTATGTAATATACGGGAGGTTATCAAATGGGTCTTTTTAAAAACGCCGAAGAGTTGTATGCCTGCATCGGCGGCATGATGAAAGAGGCAAGAACCCACGGTCAGATGGGTCCAAAAATCAAAGCGTCGGGGTTGATTATAAGGTTTCAGTACTCCGACCCTGAATCCGAAATTACCATAAATGCCGCGAGTCCGGAAGACGGCTATTATTTCGATGTTTTGACGGGTGCCAGCGAATTGGAGCCCAAAGTAATAATGACCATGGCCGCCGATGTGGCTCACCAATTCTGGCTGGGCAAAGTAAATCTCACCGCCGCCCTTACCAGGGGGCAGATAAAGGCCAAAGGTCCTATTCAGGAGATTTTAAAGCTGCTGCCCGCCATTAAACCGGCATATACTCTATATCCGGAGTATTTGAAACAAATAGGCTCCGGTCATTTACTCAGTTAATCGAATGATACGTGGGGGGATGTCGGATGAGCGGCTATTGCGGCAAGCTCCTTATGGTTAACCTATCGGACGGTACAATAGGCGTCCAACCTCTGGGTGAGGATATGACTGATTTATACATGGGCGGCAGCGGGCTTGCTGCTGCTATATTTTACCGGATGACCCGGGGTGATCCCGGTGAAGTGGACCCCCTGGGAGCGGATAATCCTCTCATATTCATGACCGGTCCCCTGACCGGCAGTTTACTGCCTGCAACCGGAAGGATGGTGGCCTGCGCCAGGTCTCCTCTTACCGGCGCCTGGGGAGAGTCCAATGCCGGAGGCTTCTGGGGAACGGAGCTGAAACGGGCGGGGTTTGACGGGGTGGCAGTTACCGGCACTTCCCCGGAACCGGTGATTTTGCATATAGAGGATGGTTCGGCGAAAATAAGCAAAGCCGGGGAATTATGGGGAGCCGACGCCTATGCAGTGTGCGAAGCACTGCACCCGGAGGGAAGGGTTTTGACCATAGGCCCAGCCGCGGAAAATGGAGTTATTTTTGCCGGCATTGTTCATGATAAAAGACACGTATTCGGGCGATCCGGTATGGGCGCGGTTATGGGGAGCAAGTTGCTGAAAGCTGTTACGGTAAGGGGAACCGGCAAGATTGAAGTTGCCGGGCAGGATGAAATTGTGGATATACGCTCCAGACTTTTGGGGAAGTTAAGGGAAAGCTACATTATACAGGCTCTATCCGCCCAGGGGACCAACTGTAACATGGACCTGGGAATGATGCTGGGGGATGTCCCTGTTAAGAACTGGCAGTTGGGGCAGTGGGATGCCGTGGAAAACATAAACGGCACAGCCTTTCAGGAAGGGTTGCAGGTGGGGCGGGCCACTTGTTTTGCCTGCCCGGTGGGTTGCAAGAGGGAAATAAGGGTGTCTTCCGGCGACTATGCCACGGAAAAATGTCCGGGTCCGGAGTATGAAACAGTGGCCTCCTTTGGAACCATGTGCCTGGTGGATAACCCTGAAGCCATTGCCAAGATTAACGATTTGTGCAATAGGTATGGAATGGACACCATTACCTGCGGTGCAACGCTGGCTTTTGCCATTGAATGCTTTGAGCGGGGCTTGCTGAACCGGGAGGATACCGGGGGACTGGAGTTGCGGTGGGGAGAGCCGTCCCTGTTGGTGGAGCTTGTAAAACAAATCGGGGAGAACCGTGGATTCGGCGCCAGGCTTGCGGGGGGCAGCCATAGGCTGGCGGAGGAACTGGGGCCGGAGGCAAAAAATTATTTAACAACGGTTAAAAGGCTGGAGTCTCCTATGCACGACCCCCGCTCCGGGCATGGGCTGGGGCTGGCTTACGCCACCTCCGTAAGGGGGGCCTGTCATGTGTCTTCATTGACCATGCACGTGGAACAGGGCGCCGCAATCTTTCCGCTACTGGGACTTGGGGAAAACGAATACCAGGGGCAGACCAGCCGTGGTAAGGCTGAAATGGTCAAAAAAACCCAGGATCTGGGCATGGTGTTTGGCGGAGCGGCAATGTTCTGCCTGCTGGGGGGCATGGTGTTTAACGAGGAGGATTTATTGGATTCGTTGAAAGCGGTTGCCGGCCGGGACTGGGACCTGGACCGGCTGATGGAGTGCGGTGAGCGCATCTGGCGGCTGAAAAGGCACATTTCTAACCTGTGCG
>CBEULQ010000192.1:0-5535 GCA_965543975.1 uncultured Desulfocucumis sp.
GCCCCGGATAAATCCCTGCCTCTTCAATTACCGCCTTTATCATGGGCAATAAATTAACTGAGTGGGTGCGCTGATTATTAACCATTCTTTCCGCCATTATATTATTCCCGTCGACCACAGCCACCCCCGCCACCGGCGTAGCCGTTTCAATACCCAGAACTATCAAAACTTCTTCATCTCCCTTACCAGCCGTTCATATCCTTCACCCTTGGGCGAAAAAGTTATCTTTCTTTCATTTTCACCATCACCCCGGGCAAAGTCGATGTCCAGTCTATCCCGGGGCAACAATTCCTCCACCTGGCCGGCCCATTCCACAAGGGTTACCCCCGGACCGTAAAAATATTCCTCATAGCCAAGGTCGGACATTTCATCGGAACCGCCCAGCCGGTACACATCCATGTGATATAAAGGCAGCCGCCCGTGGTATTCATTTATCAGGGTAAAGGTAGGGCTGGTAACGGTCTCAGTAACACCAATGCCGGCCGCAACCCCCTGGGCAAACCTGGTTTTGCCGGCGCCCAGGTCTCCATTGAGGCATACCACGTCCCCTTTAGCCAAAATTTTACCCAGCAGTTCTCCCAGCCGGTATGTATGCTCAGGCGATTTTGAAATAATTGTATAATACATAGACATCCTTCTCTAATAAACTATTCCACCCTTCAATTATTTTAACCTGGAAGGTTTCCGTCAAGACCCAAAACAAAAAGCCTGATTTTTTTCATCAGGCTCCATGTCTTTCAAGCGATAAAAAATTTTTTTAACCGGTATTGCCGGAGCAGTAATAATCCGTTTTATTACAAAACCTCCAGTAGAAATCGGAAAGAAAAGTTTTTATCTCGTCAACGTCGAAAGGCTTGGCAATACAGCACATGGCGCCCTTTCTCATGGCCATTTCCACGGTTTCATCGGAAACGTAGGCGGTCATTAATACAACTTCTGTCTCAGGTGAAATCATTTTTATCTTTCCCAGGGCTTCCACGCCGCCCATAAGCGGCATGCGCACATCCATAAACACAAGGTCGGGCTTTGTCGAACGAACTATTTCTAGAGCCTCCAGCCCATTTTCCGCAATCAATACACGATGGCCGGATTCCCTGATAATGATGTCCAGCAAAAACCGGACCCCTGGCTGATCATCCACCACCAGTACATTCATCGACGTCGTCATTTTTCCCGCACCTCCGACAAAATATGACATGCACTTACAATTGTGTATAAATATACCATATCTCATATTTCGTCGTCTAAAACGCAACTCCTGCCGAAGTGAAAAATTATTCGGTAAAAATTTTTCGGTAATTCCCATAAAATGGAATAAAACTGAAAAGCCTGAAACCCAAATTCTGACACGGATCAGCCGACAACTTTTTTTCCGGATATAATTACAGCACTGACCTTGGACCTGGTATCAAAGGGATGACCGTCAAAAACGGCTATATCAGCATCTTTACCCGGCTCCAGACTGCCCAGCCTATCCTCCATTCCCAGTATCCTGGCTGCATCCATGGTAATCGCCCTTAGGGCTCTTTCCTCGGTGAGACCGCCTCTAACGGCCAGTCCCGCGGATAATGGCAAATACTGCACCGGAACCACCGGGTGGTCTGTCATTATGGCGAATGTCACCCCGGCCTCTGCCATAATTCTGGCATTTTCCAATGTTATCCCCTGAAGTTCCACCTTAGCCCTATTAGTTATCACCGGTCCCAGCACCGCCATCACACCCCTGGAGGCAAGCTCCGGAGCCACCTTGTAGCCCTCGGTGCAGTGCTCCACCACCAGCCGCACCCCAAACTCCTCCGCTATCCTTACGGCGGTCATTATGTCATCTGCCCTGTGGGCATGGACCCTGAGAGGTATCTCCCTGTTCAGGACCCTGACCAGGGATTCAAGTTTAAGATCCCGGTCGGGCCTCTCCCCCTTGCCGCTCTCACTGTTTTCAATCTTCCTCATATAGTCCTTTGCCTTAACCAGCGCCTCCCGTATTAAAGCCGCCGAGGCCATTCTTGTAAAGGGAGACTTTTTCTGGCTTCCGTAGCTTCTTTTGGGATTCTCGCCCAGGGCGGCCTTAAGCCCCACAGGGTTTTTTACAACCATTTGATCAACCAGCCTGCCATAGGTTTTAATGGCCACCATCTCGCCGCCCAACACGTTGGCACTGCCTGGCCCGGTTACCGCCGTGGTAACCCCTCCGGCCAGAGCATCGGAAAACCCCAAATCTTCCGGGTATATGGCGTCCACGGCCCGAAGATGGGGGGTTACGGGATCGGTGATTTCATTGCAGTCGTCACCTTCCTCCCGGTATATTTCCTCCACAATACCAAGGTGGGCATGAGCGTCGATAAACCCCGGAAATACCATTTTACCGGTAGCATCCACCGTTTGCACGCCGGCGGGTATTTTAATACCCTGATATACGTCTGCAATATTTTTATCGTCAATAAGTACCGTTCCCATATCATAAATTTTCCCAGCCATTGTGTATACTCTGCCGCCTCTTATTGCCAGCACTTTTTATCACCTTCCAAGGTAAATTATACACACCTTCTGATGTGCCTGAATTCCATATTCTTAACAATTCTCAGGAAGGAATATCCCCTTTATGAGCTGCCGCCCGGACAAGGGCTTTAAAAATTGATAAAAACAACTTATCCTTAAGCCACATGGTTTCCGGGTGGCACTGGACTCCCAAAACAAAGGGCAGCCCCGGACACTCAATTCCCTCCACCACGCCGTCTGAGGATCTGGCTGAAACTATAAAGCCTGGTGCTCTTTTGCGCACCGCCTGGTGGTGAAAACTGTTCACCCTGATTTTCCCGCCGCCGGTTATCTTCTCCAGCAGCGTTCCCTTAACCACTTCAATATAATGGGTGGGATGCCAGCGGGGAGCCTGCTGCCGGTGTTGAATAACCTTCTGCATCCGGGAAGGAATATCCTGGTAGATATCCCCCCCGGCTGCAATGTTAAGCACCTGCATTCCCCGGCAAATTCCCAGCACCGGCCGACCGGCGGATAAGAACAGCCGGGTCAGCTCAATCTCAAACCGGTCCCTTTCGGGGTCAATCTCGCCGCAGGCTGGGGATGGCTCCTCGTTAAAAAAAAATGGGTCAACATCCCCTCCACCCGTTAAAATTATACCATCCAAATAATTAGCCAACTTATTTAAAACTCCTGCACTGCCGCTGTAATCAAGCAGCAAGGGCACACCTCCGGCGGACTCCACCGCCCGGGTATAATTCCTGGCAATCCATATACGGTCGTTCTGCGCATCGTGACTGCAAGTCAAACCTATAACAGGACCCATTTTCAAAGCCTCTCTTTCCCAATCTACACCCCGCAAGACCGTTCAAAAAAAGTGGTGGGACAGGGGGACAGGTCCCTTGTCCCACTATCACTTCCCACTTCTCACTTCCCAATGAACGGTCTCATATAATATATTAGGGCATCCCCTTTTAAATTACGCCGGGATGCCCTTTCTATATCTCTATTAGACCCAGACTGATTTCCGCAGCCTGGGTTACCTTTCTCATCATATCTTCATTCAGGGAAGTTACCTTTTCCATAAGACGGCTTTTGTCAATGGTTCTTATCTGTTCCAGCAGCACCACCGAATCCTTTTCCAGCCCACCCGGGGTTTTGGCCAACTCCACGTGGGTGGGCAGCTTGGCCTTGTCGATCTGGGATGTTATAGCTGCCACAATGGTGGTGGGGCTGTACTGGTTACCGATATCATTCTGTAATATCAAAACCGGCCTGGTTCCACCCTGTTCGGATCCCACCACAGGGCTCAGGTCGGCAAAAAAGATATCCCCTCTACGGATCAACATGTCACTTGGCCTCCGCCAGAGGCTCGTAAGGTGTGGAGACCTCTGATTCCAGCCGGTATTGCTCCAAGGCCAGGGCCAGGTTTATTTTGGCCATTTCCATGTAGCCCATTTTCATTTGTTCCCTCAACAGACGCCTCTTGCGCTCAGCGATGTAAAGCTTCATGGCCTCGCGTATCAGTTCGCTCCGGTTCAGCCGCTCGGCGGCTACAATACCGTCCACCTCTGCCAGCAAATTGTCGGGAAGACTGATCATTATTCTCTTGACCTGGGCCACCTGCCAAAAACCCCCCCTAACGACACGTTTAGTATTACTTATTATACACAAAAAACCGGTTTATATGTCTATACCGTCTGTTATATACTAGTATACGCAGTAATGCCCGACTTCAACACGCATTTATTATATAAATTCTCCATAAAGGAGCGAAATCCTCCGCTGGCGGGAAATAAACAAAATTTACTACATATTAATCATGAAAATTAATCGGCAATATTCTTCGTTGCGCCGGGTGCCCTGGACAGGGCAATTTTTCCGGTGCGAACCAGTTCCACTATACCGTGCTCCTCCAGTACGGCACAAAGCGCATTTATTTTTCTCTCGTCCCCGGTCAGCTCTATTACCATGGTTTCAGGATTTACGTCCACTATACTGGCCCGGAATATATTTACTATATCCACTATGTCCGAGCGGCGGCTGGCGTTTGCGCTGACCTTGATCAAAGCCAGTTCCCTTTCGATGGACTCCTCGGTCTTCAATTCATGGATTTTTATCACGTCCACAAGTTTGGACAGCTGTTTTACCACCTGATCCAGTATATGGGTATCCCCCTGCACTACAATGGTAATGCGGGTTACGTCAGGCTCCTCGGTATACCCGGCTGCTATGCTTTCAATATTAAAAACCCTCCTGCTCAGCAGTCCCGCAATACGCGCCAGAACACCGGGCTTGTTTACCACCAGAACGGCAAGGGTATGTTTCATTTTTTTTACCTCCGGCAAAACATTATGTTACTGAAAAACATTGTATCATAACGCCGTAAATAAAGTAACTACTAAGGAGTCAGGGGGACAGGCACCTTGTCCTGATTGAGGACAAGGTGCCTGTTCCCCTGTCTGTTACAAAAGAGTTGTCATTTCCAAATCAAAAACCTGGCCGAAGTGCCATATAACCTTCTCCCGCACCTCTTCCTCATTCACCGGCGCTCCCATTTCTTCTTGCATGGAAGTCACGCCCTCGCCGGCCCTGCCGCAGGGGTCGATATAACTGAAATGGTTAAGGTTGGTATTTATGTTTAATGCAAAGCCATGGTAACTTATCCAGTTGCTGATGGCAATTCCCAGGGCGCTTATTTTCCTGTTGCCCACCCACACCCCGGGACATTTGTCCATCCTTATACCTGGCAATTTGTAATCCTTTAGAACCCGGATTACAACCTCCTCGTAATTATTGACAAGCCACCGCTCATCCTTGACGTGCTGTTTAAGGTCAAGAATGGGATAGGCCAGCAACTGGCCCGGACCGTGGTAGGTTATATCCCCGCTCCTGTCCGTTTCATATACCAGTATACCTTCCCTGCGCAGTACCTCGGGCTCCACCAGAATGTGTCCCCTGGCGCCTTTCCGTCCGATGGTAAGTAAAGGCGGGTGATTTAGAAGCACCAGGGTGTCTGGTATTTTATAACCCATCCTTTTACATATAAGCTGTCTCTGA
>CBEULQ010000193.1:0-5534 GCA_965543975.1 uncultured Desulfocucumis sp.
AACCTGCTGGGTGTCTGCCAGGGAGGCACCTTTAGCACGATATACGCAGCCCTTTATCCTGAAAAGGTTAAAAACCTGGTGACCATGGTTACCCCCGTCGATTTCTCCACAAAAGAAGGTTTATTATTTATCTGGAGCAAATACATGAATGTGGATAATCTTGTAGACACCTACGGAGTGATACCGGGCGATTTTATGAATATCGGTTACCTTATGTTAAAGCCCTTTCAATTGACGTTGGATAAGTACATGGGACTGATGGATAATATGAATAATCCGGATGCGGTACAAGATTTCCTGCGGATGGAGAAGTGGATTTTTGACAGCCCAAACCAGGCCGGCGAAGCTTTCCGGAAATTCATCAAGGATCTATACCAGGAAAATCTGCTCATTCAGAACAAGCTGGAAATTGGCGGCCGTACGGTAAACCTGAAAAATATAAATATGCCCCTGCTTAATATTTTTGCGGAGCAGGACCACCTGGTCCCCCCGTCTTCCAGCCGGCCCTTAAACGATGCCGTGTCCAGCAAGGATAAACAAATGATATCTTTCTCCGGTGGTCATATCGGCCTTTTCGTCAGTTCGAAATCACAGAAAGAAGTTGCCCCGGCAGTGGCTAAATGGTTTGGAAAAAGGTCGGAAAACGGAGCAAAAGAACAAGCAAAAGAACAATAAAACTGTTTTATATAATCCAGCAATAGCAAGACAAATCGGCAACATTTTATGTTGCCGATTTGTCTTGTCAACTCAACAACTGGAGTCATGTTGACAAGCCAACCACAGCAGTTCAGACGTGTGTATGACCTTGTGGGGCAGGTTGGCCTGGTATATTCCATCCTCAATTTGCATCCGGCAGGAAGAACAGCCCGTTACCACTATATCGGCCCCGGTATCACTGATTTCCAGTATTTTACGCCGGGTTATCCTGGTGGAAACATCGTAATGAAAAGCGCTGAATGTTCCCGCGCTTCCGCAGCATGCCTGGGAGCCGGAAAGTTCCGCAAATCTAACTCCCGGTATGGACGTAATGATCTCCCGGGGCTGTGAAAAAACCCCCTGTCCCCTTGCCAGGTGGCAGGGATCGTGGTAAGTTACCGTTGAATTTATCCGGTTTCTAAGATTATTCTGCCAGCCCGGCTGCGCAACTATGAATTCCGCCAAATCTTTAGTCTTTTCCGCTATGGCGGCGGCCTTCGGGCCGTAGTCGGAGTCTCCCGCAAGCATTGCCGGCGTTTCTTTTTTTAGGGCTGTCCCGCAGGTAGGGCAGATTGTCACTAAAGCATCTACTTTGTCCAATAAACTCCAGAATACGTCAGTATTTATCTTTGCCATTACCATTGCCGAATCCTTTTCTCCCGACACCCGGGCGGGTGTGCCGCAGCAATGTTGATCACGCGGGATAATGACATCACAATGGTAAGTATTTAACACCCTCAGTGCTGCCTCCGCTGTTTCCGGGTAGATGAAGTTGCCCATGCACCCGGTAAACAGTGCCACCTTTTTACCGTCAGGCTTATTTGCCTTAACGTATACGGGATATAAGCTCCGGAAGTTTTTTTTCGCCGCCGGGCGTAAGAGTCTTCTCTTATCCAAACCCAAAGGGTAACGTGGCAACATGCCCTGACCGCCGGGTGCCTTTCTAAATATCAGCCACTGTAAGCCGGGAATTGCAGCCATGAAAGAATTAAATAACCAGCGGTTTTTTAAGGTTAGCTGGAAAGCCAGTCTTTTCGCCGGTGACAGGCCCCGCCTTGATACAACTATTGTCCTGGCGGCCTCCACCAGGTGGCCGGCTTTTACCCCGGCCGGACAAACGCTTACACAAGCCATGCATAAAAGGCAGTAAGACAGTATATCATCTATATTTGCGGTGCTTTCAATTTCGCCGTCCAAAAGCGCCCGCAATATAAATACCTTGCCCCGGGCCGTATAAGACTCTTCGCCCAATTCCTTAAACACCGGGCAGACTACGCGGCAGGCGCCGCACCTGATACATTTAACTGCTTCCCCGTCAATTACATGCCCTTGCTGATTTTCAAGCAACATTACCATGTCTCCCAATCAAACATTACACCCGGATTCATAATATTCTTCGGATCAAGCATTTTTTTAAGAGATTTCATCAAATTAAGCTGGGTAGCGCCAAATTGTTTGCGCATGTATTTTACTTTAAGCCTGCCTATGCCGTGCTCGCCGCTAATAACTCCATCCAAAGCCAGCGCAGCTTCCACAAGGTCGTCAATGGCGGCTTCCACCCGGGCCAACTCGCCTTCCTTGCGCTCATCGCAGGAAAAAGTGGCGTGCAAGTTACCATCCCCGGCATGACCTACTGTTGCGATTATGACACCATGCTTTTGGGCTGTCTGCTGAATCCGGTCAACCATCTCGGGAATTTTGGAGCGGGGCACGGTAAGGTCCTCCCCGATAATGGTGGGATTAAGCCTGGACATACTGGCGAAGGCTGATTTACGCGCCCTCATAATTTCATCAGCTTCTTTAGCATTATTGGCTATACGTAGTTGGACGGCTCCCGTACTCATACAGGCAGCGGCAATCCTGTCCATATGCTTGTCCAACACTTCCAGGTCCCCATCCACCGCGACAATGAGCGCCGCCCCGGCTTCCGTGGGAAACCCCACCCGGGCGTATTCTTCTATGTTTCTGATATAAATATTGTCAAGGAACTCGACCATAGCGGGAACGATCCCCGCATCTGTTATACCGGCCACCGCGTCAGCCGCTGCGCTCATTGAGGGAAACGTGGCCAACGCCAGCTTCATCCCCTCAGGCTTTGGGATCAGCTTCAATATAACTTTGGTGATTACCCCAAGGGTCCCCTCCGAACCGACAAACAGACTGGTAAGGTCGTATCCGGTAACGTTTTTTACAGTCTTTCCGCCGGTTTTGATGATATTTCCGTCCGGCAGCACCACTTCCAACCCCAAAACATAGTCCCTGGTGACACCATATTTGACACAGCGGGGCCCTCCGGCGTTTTCGGCCACATTACCGCCAATTGTGGAAAACTCCGCGCTCTGGGGATCAGGTGGATAAAAAAGCCCCAGCTTGCCCGCCTCCCTCTGCAGTTCAGCGTTTATAACGCCGGGCTCCACCGTGGCAATAAGGTTTTTGGTATCTATTTCAATAATACTGCTCATCCGCTCCAGGCACAGAACAATACAATCTTTTATCGATAAGGCTCCACCACTTACATTTGTTCCGGCGCCCCTGGTTATTACCGGTATACCTTTTTGGCCGGCCAGGCCGATAATCTCGCTTACCTGCAGGGCATCCCCGGGGAATACCACCACTCCGGGCAGACCGTTATCCCCTGCTTTAAGGGGCGAGGCGTCGAAGGTATAACAAAAGCGTTTTTCCATCATGGTAGACAGGTTATTTTTTCCCACAATGCGTTCCAATGCTGATATAGCCCCGGCGTCAAGCATTAAACCGCCCACCTCCCTTTCGTTGCGGCAGCCTCTTAAATACCGGCGTACTGGATGGTTGCGTCAGGGTAAACCACTACCCTGGCCCGATTGCCGTGTTCCTCCAGAAGGAGCCGCAGTACCTCATCCCAGGAAGACGCGAAAAATATTTTCTCAGGTTCCGCAAAATAGTTGCGGGCCGTGTATTCCGGGTACTCATTAAGAATAATTAAGCGCCTGACGTGCGGAGGAACCTTCACCGCAAGTCTAAGACGGCCAACGGCTGATTGTCCGAAAGTGCCCATCAGGTAATGGGATACCTGGCCTTCCGGAACGTTGCAGACCAGCACAACATCCCCACCCCTGTCACTTACGGCCCCACTTGCCACAAACACGCCGATGAGCGATTCTCCGGCCTTGGCATAAGCGTTGGCCACTGCCACATCAGCGTCTGTTACCGTTGGTGTGAGGTAGTGAGTCCTGGCCTCGGCCGCTCCGGCGGTAAAAGCTCCGGCCGGCTCACCGGCGTATAAACCCACTGTTTCCCCCCAATAATCCAGCAGGCAGTTCACGATAAAGTTAAGGCCTGCCATCCCGGCAGCCTCCTGAATTTCCTTTTGTAAAGGGTTATTCTCAAAAACCCCCATACCTGTATTTCCTTTTTCTCCAGCCACTCTTTGGCCGGCTTTCTTTTCAAGGTTGTGAAAAGCTTCCGCCGTGGATAGCGACGCAACCCCGGGCAGAACTATTTTTCCTCCGCCGCCGAAACCCGCCATAATATGAGGAGTTATCGCGCCAATACCAATTTTAACTGAACAGTTCATTACCTCGGCATTTATGTGGAGGGGGATGCCTCCGCTTGTGGTGCCCGCATATACACAATTTTCATAGCAATTGTGGTTATATACGGGATAACCGGCCACTACATCCGGGCTCAGTTTTTTGACAAAGTCGGTTCTGTTAAGAGCCCCATGACAGCCCAATGCCGCTATAAAACGCACCTGGCTTTTAGGGACCCCGGCCAGGAACAAATCCTCAAGGATTGGTGGAATAAGCCGGGAGACCCTGGTTACCCTGGTCATATCATCAAAAATTATGGCTACCTCATCTTTACTACAAGCCAACTCCCTGAGCGGCGGGCCATAAAGAGGCTGCATAATAGCGTCGCGGATTTGGCCGGCTGTTAAGGGGGGCCGGCTGAACCCGTTCATATGCAACGTTTCCACATCCCAACCAACGGGAAAATGTAAACCCAGCTCTTTAGGTTCATGCCAGGCCAACTGCGGCACTGTAACTAACTTTTGGGTCAATTAAGCCACCTCACACCATCAGGTATTTCGACCGGACTTCTTCATTATTGCTCAGTTCTTCCACCGTACCCTGGTACGGTATCCGGCCGCGCTCCATCACATAACACCGGTCAGCCATTCTTAAAACTGATTTTAAATTTTGTTCTGCCAGTAAAATCGAGATTCCCTCGGACTTTAACCGTAGTATTTGTTCTTCCAACTCGCGTACTATCAGCGGCGCCAGACCCTCGGTGGGTTCGTCCAGCAATATGAATTCCGGGTTCCCCAGAAGCGCCCTGGCTATGCTCAGCATCTGCTGTTCACCCCCGCTTAAATAGCCGCCCCGCCTGTTTTGATATTTCTTTAAAGCAGGAAAGAGAGTGTAAACTTTCTCAATATCCCAGCCCTTCCTCTCCTTATTGCTTCTGTCGGCTATGGCAAGGTTTTCTGCTACGGTAAGGTCGGGAAAAATCCTGCGGTTGTCCGGAACCCAGGATATGCCCAACCTTGCTATCCGGTAAGTTGGAAGGCCGGATATTTTCGTGCCTTTGAAATATATTTTTCCTTCCCTGGGTGGGGTAAGGCCGGCAATACTTCTGATGGTGGTTGTTTTTCCCGCGCCGTTCCGCCCAATCAGGCAGACTGCCTCACCCTGTCTCACTTCAAGGGACACTCCGAATAAAATATGGCTTAATCCGTAATATGTATGAATATTATCAACCTGCAACATCATACAGCTTCCCCCAGGTAAGCATTTTGAACCGCCTGGTTTTTCCTGATTTCTTCCGGAACTCCCTCGGCAATGGTAGTTCCCTGATGC
>CBEULQ010000194.1:0-5528 GCA_965543975.1 uncultured Desulfocucumis sp.
AGGGATTCGTTGAGAGTTTATTTTGATTAAGATTTGCAACAGTATTAAAAGTTATGAATAATTTATAATAAATTTTCTGCCATCGTATATACTCTCTTCGTTGAGATTGCATAATTAAAAATGGCAAAACATAACATGGCATAACGAAACATAACATAACTTAACTATGCTAATTATATTAAATTATGTTAAAATTAATGTCAATACATTTCGGAGGGAATTTTGTGAAAGAAGATATCTCCCTGACCCCTCAAGAAGTGGCAGGCATTTTAAAAATAACCAAAAACACTGTTTATGAGTTAATCAAACGGGGAGAATTTCCCGCATACCGGGTGGGTAGAAAAATCCGCATTGATCTTAAAGATGTAGAAGCATATAAAAAACAGGGCAAAAAATGTGAACTCCCTCCCGAGGAAGCCGGGTTGTGCAGGAGTCTGCCTCTACAGGGGAAGCCTTCACCACTGGCTGAATCCGTACGCCATTCCGGGGAACTGATAATCTGCGGGCAGGATGTTTTGCTGGATATACTTACCCGCCACCTGGAACGGCATCCTAACGGGACACACGCCTTCCGCCACCATGTGGGCAGTTTCGCCGGTCTGCAGGCCCTTTACCAGGGCAAGGTCCAGATGGCTGCAATCCATCTCTGGGACGGGGATTCGGACAAATACAATATACCTTACGTGCGTCACATGTTGCCCGGCATACCCACGGTAATTATCCACCTGGCCTGTCGGATGCAAGGGTTCTACGTGGCCGCCGGCAATCCCAGGAAAATAAAGGCTTGGCCGGATCTGGCCCGCTCCGGGGTGCGCTTCATAAACAGGGAAAAAGGCTGCGGCACCCGGGTTCTGCTTGATGAGCACCTGCGTCTACAGGGAATAGACAGAAGATTAATTAACGGTTACGACATGGAAGAATATTCTCATCTGGGTGTTGCCAGCTCCGTGGCCAGGGGGGAGGCCGATGCGGGATTGGGCAGTGAAAAGGCGTCACTTCAGGTTAGGGGAATAGAATTTATTCCCCTGCAGAAAGAGCGCTACGAACTGGTTATAAAACGGGAAGATCTGGACAGGCCCGAATACCGGGCTGCCATTGAAATACTGCAGTCGGATGAATTTAAAGTCGAGCTAAAGGGGCTGGGGGATTATGATTTGTCCGAGACAGGGATAATTGTAGCCGAAATCTAGCTTAAAAGGGTTATAATGTCGCTGAACAATTATTCGACTACTGCCCGTGCAATGTGCACATGTTCACATGCATAATAGCCGTCCTTGCGTCCCTGGAAATAGCGTTCCTGGATATCGGACGGGCTCAAATCTTCCTGGAGACGCAAGCCTATATGTGCTAGGTCTGTAGCAATAACAGCCGGGTCAAAACCGGCAATCATAGGTTCCCCCAGCTGCCGGACGTTCTCTATCATCACTTGAACTCGTTTGGCGGCCTTATCAGGGATATATGCATCGGTATCTAGGTAATCGAAAATGACAGTGCTCCCTGCGGGGGCAATATCAACGATGGAACTCAGAGTTGCGAACACAGACTCGATGGTCAGGTACATTGTGACACCCAGCCAGCTAAAAAAGCTTGGAATCTTAGGGTCATAAGATGAGCGTGTAAGTGCCGTAGAAAGACTTTCCTGTGTAAAATCCACTGGAATAAAATGAAGGTGTTCAGGTTGCTCCCATCCCAGCTCTGTCAGGCGATTACACTTGAAGGTTTGTGTTGCTGGATGGTCGACCTCAAACACCTGAAGTTGCCTTATAAGCTCTGGGTGACGAAAAGCGAAGGTATCCATTCCTGCTCCGAGGATAACATACTGCTTTACCCCCTGCCTGCAAGCCTCCTCAAGGCAGTCCTCCGTATACCTAGCACGGCTGAGAACAATAGGAGGGGTTGCCATGGCCTGCATTGACCAAACCATGGAAGTCTCTATGTCTGGACATGATGCAGCCCGGGCAGGGTCAATAAGCTGGATATTTCTTGCCAGATGTTGTTCTAGTAATGTACGTATTTCCTCTGGCAGCATATTATAGGCCAGAAAATCATCAAAAATCTTTGGTTCATCGTTTTGGGCATGATAGAACCGCATGTAGGCAGTAGACAGTGCGGTACGGCTTACGTGATTCTTTTCCATTGATAATTCCTCCATCGGTAAGTATGTAAAAATATCTATGGTATTTTCAATAAGATTACTGTCATGTTAAATCCTGCAATATTGATAATTATTACCATATAAAGTTGATAATTCCTTCTTTATAGAAAAAGGATTATAAAAGAAATAACCTGGGATTATCAAGGTCTTGGAAAACAGGTAGCTAATGACATTCCAAAGACAATGCGAACAAGTTAGATCATTTGTTCGCATTTTTATTGCTTGTATATTGGTTGTTAATTTGCTTTATATGGCTGCGTTGTCCGGTTCGTCAGCAAGGGCGGACTTGGTGTTGTATGGAGCCAGTTCCTTGATGTTGAAGAATTCCCACAAGCGGGCGATAAACGCTGTCCTTTGAAACTAGTTATTATTACCGGGGGTTATCATTACCATAATAATTTACGATTTCCCTTCCGGCTCTTCATATAGTAAGATCATCTTAACAAACCATGGTTTTATTCCCGGGAAGCCCAAACAATGTATATGGAGGTAAACCATGCTGGATCACCAACTGCTGGTATTTATAACCGTGGCGGAAAAGAAAAATTTTTCCCGGGCAGGTGAAGAGCTCAACCTGACCCAGCCGGCCATCAGCCAGCACATCCACTGCATGGAGGAGCACTACCGCGCGCGGCTATTCGAAAGGTCCAATAAAAAAGTAGAGCTTACCCAGGCTGGAGAAATTTTATACTCCTATGCTAAACAAATCCTGGCCCTGCACCAAAAAGCGGAACGGGTTGTGACTGATCTGATCGAACTGGTTACCGGCAAAATGGTAGTCGGAGCCAGCATGACCATCGGGGAATATGTGTTGCCCCGCCTGCTGGGGGCATACGCCAGAAAGTTTCCCGCCGTGGAGCTGGCCATGACCATCGGCAACACGGCCATGATCTATGAGTACACCCTGAACGGCAGCATTGATATAGGACTGGTGGAGGGGCCGGTGGAACACCCTCACCTGCAGGTTGAGCCTTTTCTTGGGGACGAAATGGTGCTCATTGTGCCGGCCGACCACGCGCTGGCCGAAAAGCCCCTGGTGGTCCCGGAGGATCTCCGCGGCCAGACATTTATTTTGCGGGAGGAAGGTTCAGGAACGCGGTTGGCGGCGGAAAATGCCCTCCGTGACATGGGCCTGACACCGGACCGGATTATTCAACTGGGCAGCACCCAGGCCATTAAACAGGCCGTTGAAGCCGGCTTGGGCATATCATTCATGTCGTGCTGGGCGATCCATAAGGAGGTCACTCTGTCAACCCTGAAACCCCTGCGCAACAAGGATATGCTAATAACCAGGGAGTTTAACATCATCCGTAACCATACCCGCTTCCAGTCCCGGGCCTGCGAGGAATTTATCAGCTTCATTTCATCCGAAAAAATTCAGGCCTGCCTGCGCTCCCGCGCCTGACCGGGGGCTGAAAACAAGCGGATTTTTAAGAGGAGGTTTTTTATATGTCCACAATTAATGTTAACGGAAATACAGTCGAGCTGGATGAAGACGGATTCGTGGTGGATCCCGATCTCTGGAACGAAGATGTTGCCAGGGCCTTTGCGGCAGGAGAAGGGGTTAACGAACTTAATGAGGAGCATTGGAGAGTCATCCGGTACCTGCGCGATTACTACAAGCAGTTTCAGATCGCTCCCATGATTCGCAAAATGTGCAAAGAGACCGGCATCAACCTGAAGTCGATGTACGAACTATTCCCAAGCGGCCCCGCTAAGGGTGCCTGCAAACTGGCCGGTCTTCCGAAACCGACCGGATGCGTTTAAAAACTTCGAATCAGCACTAGATATGACAGTATAATTTGATTCATGGGCACGGCGCCCCTTTTCACCAGGGGGGCTGTGCCCTTTACTTACTTTGCCCACATGATGTTATGGTCGCAGGCCGCATTATGGTAATTATGCATGACAAGTAGGCATGGCTAGCATGGCAAGAACGGACGGTTGCCTTGGGAGGTATATAGAAACAGGCAATACGAAGGGACACCGACTCCGATAGAGTCGCGTGTCCCTGTTTTCGTTCACATGTAAGGTTTCCAGTTATTCCGCCAAATTTCCCGAACTTGCCGGAGTGTCGTGAACCCCTGCGCCTGCGCTTCCGCCGCTGTCCGACTTGGCGTTAGAGCCTTTTTTCAGCACAGGCTTAAATTTGGACGAAAGGAACGTGTCCGTTTTCGCTTCCGTTATGACTTGCGGGTATACTTTGTTTTTTTCCGGATAGTGCAGCTTGTAGTAAATGTATGCCTCGCCGTTTGCCGAGAACTCGATTTTCGAAACGCTGATTCCGTACCCCGGATTTGGCTTTTCGCCCCAAGTAACGGTCACCTTGTTCACCTCGTCGTCCACTTTGCTGACCGTCATTTTCACATCGGAATCGACCGGCTCCTCTATGGGCGGCAGCGGCTCGGTGGTTTTGACGAAACGGATCGCTTTATTAAGCATTTGCGCCGCTTCGCTGCGCGTTATTTCTTTTTTGGGGTAGAAATAGCCATTGTCCAGATCGGCGATTTTCGAAACGAGGAGCGCTTGGATACTTCCTTTCATGTCGGCAGACACATCTTTTTCGTCTTCCAGCATGATATAAATTTCGGGAAACGCATAGTCGCCTTTTGTAAGTATCGCCTTTAACAGCAGGTGGGCGAACTGCTCTTTCGTTATGTTTTGAGTCGGGTCCACGTCTTTCGGAATCGGGAGCCCGTTCAATTGTGCAATGATAAACGATTTTGCATACCAAGCGTCATCCGGTACTTTCGTGAAGTAATTACTCGTCTTTTGCTGATCGATTTTCATGTCTAAACCTTTTACAAGCATGTGTACGCTTTCGGCGTACGTTAATTTTCCACGAGGGGCGAACAGTTCGGCCGTAATGCCGCTAATAACGCCCGCTTCCTTCAGCGCGATGATGTCCGCTTCGCCTTGATCGCCTTGGATATCGGTGAAGGCAAAAGCAAAGGCGGAACCTCCGAACATCATCACCAGTACGATTAAGAGAAGAATCGGCCAACGTTTATTCATTTGTATCACCTTGTACCTTATTTGATTTTTGATCGATCGATCATACTTATAGACGAGGCTAGCTCGAAAAATGTTCCTTTTAGGGACGATTTTATCTTGCCCGGGCGAGGCTTTCAAAATTTCATTGTCAATGTAGAGGGTATCTTTTCCTTATTAGTAAGAGGTAATAAGAATTTCCACGACTTACTAAAATAATATGGGACATGCCCCATATTATTTTAGTTTGCAATATTTACCCGGCAAGGCAAGAAAAGTCCCAATTACCTAAATAAAGAGCGAACAAGTTAACTAACTTGTTCGCTCTTTATTGTGCGCCCGGCATGGGCGCAGTCTAACGGGCGAAAGTCCCGAACACGCC
>CBEULQ010000195.1:0-5516 GCA_965543975.1 uncultured Desulfocucumis sp.
AGTTGCGATAAAGATTTTATAGCAGCTACCTCTGTAAAAAGTGGAACTCCTACTTATAGAAGTGAGAGTCTTGGAAATAAGATGAACTGATAAAAAAGTAAAGGAGACAAGAACATTATGGCAAATTTTGAAGCGTTGAAACAAAGTGTGATATCCGGAAACGAAGCACAAGTAAAAGAACAAACTAAGGCAATGGTAGACGCAGGTGTAAGCCCTCTAGAAATCATCGACCAGGGATTAATCGCCGGGATGAATGTAGTAGGTCCCCGATTCAAAAATGGAGAAATGTTCGTTCCTGAGGTGCTAAAGTGTGCTAAATCTATGGCAGCCGGGATTGAAATAGTTAAACCGTTGATTGCCGACACCGATATGCCCAGCAAAGGAAAAGTTCTTCTAGGAACCGTTAAAGGCGACCTCCATGACATCGGCAAAAACCTGGTTGGCATGATGATGGAAAGCGGCGGCTTCAATGTCATCAACTTAGGAATTGATATTGCTCCGGAAAAATTCGTGGCAGCTATTAAAGAACATAATCCGGACATCGTTGCGATGTCGGCTCTTCTCACCACTACCATGCTGCACATGAAAGACACCATCGAATTAATCAAAGAAGAAGGCTTAAAAGTAAAATGTATCGTAGGTGGAGCTCCGATTTCCCAAGATTTTGCTGATGAAATCGGGGCAGATGGGTTTGCTCCCGACGCAGCTTCTGCAGTAGAACTTTGCCTAGAATTAATTGGGTAACTTTGTTTTTAAGAGACGAAAGGCAAATTTTTCTAAAGATAGGGACTAAAGCCACGGGTCTGTCACGAGCAACATATAGCATAATAAATGGGTTGCCGAAAGAAGTCGTCAAGGCTCACTGGTGTTTCATTAATTTTACGCATCAGTGGGCTTTTTTCTCTATATCAGAAAAATTCCGCCAATTGGGTATTCCCAGAATCAGTTTTTTGTATAGAGAGGAGGGCCCATTGCATTTAATGGGCTGACAAAATGAAAATTTGTAGAACATTTCAAACAATAGATACCCATACCGGTGGTGAACCTACCCGAACCGTCGTTGGTGGTGTACCGGTGATTCCGGGGGCAACTATGCAAGAAAAATTCATTTATATGCAGACGCATAATGATTGGATGCGAAAAGTATTGAGTCTGGAACCCCGCGGCAATGAAGTTATGTCCGGTGCTTTTTTAACGCCTCCCTGCACTCCCGGGGCGGATATCGGTGTCATCTATTATGAAACCGGCGGCTGGCTCCCCATGTGCGGCCATGACACCATCGGCGTTGCTACGGCAATGGTGGAAACCGGTATGGTGGAAATAAAGGAACCATTTACTGAGATTGTTTTGGATACTCCCAGCGGCGTTGTAAAAGTGACTGTGGAAGTAGAGAATCAAAGAGCAAAGAACGTTACCTTTGTGAATGCACCTGCCCTTGTGATTGGCCGTGACTATGTTGTCGACACTCCTGAATTTGGCCGTGTGACTTTTGACATAGCTTATGGAGGGAATATGTATGCCATCCTTCCTGCCGCCTCTCTCGGATTGGAACTGGTTCCGGAACGGTCCAAAGAGATTGTGGCAAAGGGCGTTTTGCTGAGAAAGTACATTAACGAGCAGATCCAGGTCAGTCATCCCTTGCTCCCCTTTGTGGACAAAGTCACCCATATTGAGTTTTCCGCTCCCTCAGATACACCTGGTGTTTCAGCCCGGAATGCTGTCATCATCACTTCCGCCGCCATTGATAGATCACCTTGTGGTACCGGTACTTCCGCCAAAATGGCGCTGTTGCATGCAAAAGGTGAATTGAAACTCAATGAAACCTTTGTTCACGAGAGCCTAATCGGAAGCATATTCACCTGCCGGATTATCGAGGAGACGGAAATGGCCGGTATACCGGCGATCGTGCCGGAAATCAGCGGCCGTGCCTTTATTACCGGCATGAGTACATTTATGATGGATCCGGACGATCCTCTGGCGGAAGGGTTTGAGCTTGGCTGATGCCATCTTGTTAACATACTTTTTAGGGAGGCATTTACTGTGACCACCGCAATTGTCAGCAACATCCAGAAATATTCCATCCATGACGGCCCCGGTATCCGCAGTACCGTCTTTTTGAAAGGTTGCCCGCTTCTTTGCGCCTGGTGCCATAATCCGGAGACCCAGGTATTCCAGCCGGAGATCGTCTGGTACGGTGAAAAATGCATCGGATGTATCTCCTGTGTGAAAGTCTGCCCCCATCAGGCACTGAAAGCTTCTAGACAGG
Source organism: uncultured Desulfocucumis sp. (assembly GCA_965543975.1). GTDB lineage: Bacteria > Bacillota > Desulfotomaculia > Desulfotomaculales > Desulfocucumaceae > Desulfocucumis. The sequence goes on from CBEULQ010000195.1 coordinate 2,267, forward strand.
GTATCGTCATAGACATGGAGCGTTGTACCCGCTGCGGCAAATGTACCGACGTTTGCCCCACTCTGGCTATGGGAAAATTGGGAAAAGAAATGACCGTAGAGCAGGTGCTGGCAGAAGTAAGTAAAGATGAAATCTTCTATCAACAAAGCCAGGGCGGGGTGACACTGAGCGGGGGAGAACCCCTGAGTAAACAGGAGTTTGCGGTAGAATGCCTTAAGCGTTGCAAAGAGCGGGGATATCACACCACAGTAGATACCTGCGGTTTTGTTCCGGAAAGTGCTTTTGACGCCGTGCTGCCCTATGTAGATTTGTTTCTGTACGATATTAAACATTTAGATGATGACGTACACCAAAAGTACATGAAAGCACCGGTTGCCCCCATCTTGAGCAATCTTCGCCATATCGTAGAAAAAAGTGCCAATGTATGGATTCGGGTACCCATAGTGCCAACCATAAACGACGCACCTGAACATATCCAACGTATCGGCGCCCTTATGCAGGAACTGGGATTAAAAGAAATCTACTTGCTGCCATATCATAAAATGGCAGAAGCAAAATATCACCGACTGCACCTGCCGTACACCATCTCCCACATTGCGGAACCTACGGCAGAGCAGATGCAGGAACTGGCGCAAATTCTCTCCAAGCAGGGAATGAATGTTCATATAGGAGGTTGAAAAACCATGGCAATTGAAACTAATAAAATCTTAGGCATGAATGAACGAATCCAGAAATTGCGTCAGCAAAGCGTCAGCACCGTGCCTACTATCTCTATTGAGCGTGCCGTTCTGATGACGGAAGCCTATCAAAAATATCAGGGCAAGGTCTCTATCCCAGTGCTGCGGGCGCTATCTTTCAAACATCTTTGTGAAAACAAAACAGTTGTTATTCTGGATGGGGAACTGATCGTGGGAGAACGGGGTCCCCAACCCCAGGCTGCACCTACTTATCCTGAACTGTGCTGCCATACTGTGGAAGACTTCGAAATTATGGATAAACGCGATAAGATCTTTTTCAAGGTCAGCGACGAGGCCAAGAAGATACAGGAAGAGATGATAATCCCATTCTGGAAGGGTAAAACCATCCGTGATTTGATTATGAATCAGATGACGACCGAATGGCATGATTGCTACGAAGCAGGTATCTTTACCGAATTCATGGAACAACGATCCCCCGGCCACACCGTTTGTGACGACAAAATCTACCGTAAAGGTATGCTGGATTTTAAGGCCGAGATAAAAGAACAGCTTGATAAGCTGGATTTTGTCAATGACTTCGATGCTTATGATAAGCAGGAAGAGTTAAAGGCCATGGACATTGCCTGCGATGCGCTGATAATCTTTGCCCGGCGCTATGCAGAAAAAGCCCGGGAAATGGCAGCAGAATGCACTGATGAAAAGCGGAAAGCCGAGCTGATCAAGATCGCTGAGAATTGTGAATGGGTTCCGGCCTACGCTCCGAGAACCTTCCATGAAGCTCTGCAGATGTACTGGTTTGTCCATCTTGGAGTTATCACCGAGCTCAACACTTGGGATGCCTTCTGTCCTGGACATTTGGACCAGCATCTGAATCCTTTTTACCAAAATGAGATCGCAGCCGGTACCCTTACCCGGGAAAGTGCCATGGAGCTGCTGGAAAGTTTTTGGGTTAAGTTCAACAATCAGCCCGCACCACCCAAAGTGGGCATCACATTGAAAGAAAGCGCTACCTACACCGATTTTTGCAACATCAACATCGGCGGTATGAAGGCTGATGGCACCAATGGTGTATGTGACGTCTCCTACCTGCTGTTGGACGTGATCAAGGATATGCGCATTTTGCAGCCATCTACCAATGTGCAAATCAGCAAAAAGAATCCTGACAAATTTGTCATCGAAGCTTGCCGGGTTATCAGGGAGGGAATGGGTTTTCCCTCTGTATTCAACCATGATGCTGTTGTGAAGGAACTGCTTCGTCAGGGTAAGAGCCTGGAAGACGCCTGCAAAGGCGGTACCTCCGGCTGTGTGGAAGTGGGGGCCTTTGGAAAGGAAGCCTATATCCTCACCGGTTACTTTAACATGGTAAAGGTACTGGAGATCACCCTGCATAACGGTATTGATCCCCAGTCCGGGAAGAAAATCGGTTTGGAGACCGGGGATCCCCGGAACTTCAAAAGCATGGATGATTTAATGGAAGCTTTCAAAAAACAGATAACCTACTTCATCGACATAAAAATCCGCGGCAACAATGTCATTGAAAAACTGTATGCCAAATATATGCCTTGTCCCTTCATGAGCGTAATCATCGAAGACTGTATCACCAAAGGCAAGGACTACAACGCCGGCGGAGCTCGCTACAACAGCCGCTACATCCAGTTTGTAGGCTTAGGCTCCATCACCGACTGCTTCAGCTCCATTAAAAAGCACATTTTCGACGAACAAACCCTGACAATGGATAAGATGCTAACCGTATTGGATGCGGACTTCCAAGGTTATGAAAAAGAACGCCAGATCTTTTTGAACAAGACTCCCAAATACGGAAATGACGACGATCAAGCGGACAACCTGATCATGGGTATGTTTGAGATCATCTACCAACTGGTCGACGGCAGACCGACCCCTAACGACGGTCAGTACCGGGTAGAAATGCTGCCCACCACCTGCCATGTATACTTCGGATCCGTCATCGGGGCTACCCCCGACGGACGGAAAGCCGGCGTGGCTCTCTCCGAAGGTATTTCACCGGTACAGGGGGCAGACAGATGCGGCCCCACCGCAGTGATCAAATCTGCTGCCAAGCTGGATCAACTCCGCACCGGCGGCGCGCTGTTGAACCAGAAGTTTTCCCCTAGTGTGCTGGAAGGAGAGACCGGCCTGGAAGGCTTGAAGAATCTGATTCGTGCATACTTCTGTATGGACGGTCATCACATTCAGTTTAATGTAGTGGACAGTGATATGCTCCGGGACGCCCAGCATCATCCGGAGAATTACAATGACCTCATTGTTCGGGTAGCCGGTTACAGCGATTACTTCAATAACCTTACCGCCGAGTTGCAGAACGAGATCATTCTCCGTACCGAACAGCAGGGGTTCTAAAAGATCCGCTTCTCGTCGGTAAAAATAAAAAGCTTCAAAACAATAATAATTAGGAGAAGATTAACATGGTAGTTGAGTACAAAAATGAACCTTATTTAGATTTTTCCTTAGAGGAAAACAAAAAAGCTATGGAGCAGGCTATTGCTGAAGTTAAGGCTCAGTGTGGTAAAGAGTAC
>CBEULQ010000196.1:0-5513 GCA_965543975.1 uncultured Desulfocucumis sp.
ATCGAATAAAACCAACAGAAGCAGGCTGATAGGCAATATAATGGACAGCTTGAATAAGTATGGCTTTGACGGTGTTAACATTGATCTGGAGGGAATACCCGCAGGCGGCAGGCAGAGCTTCAATGTCTTTTTGGGGGAACTGGCGAAAAGTCTTGGGAATAAGCTATTAACCGTTTGCGTTCCGGCAAAGACATACGATAATCCCGGGGATCACTGGTCTGGAGCATATGATTATAAGTATATCGGAAGCGTTGCGGATTACGTGGTGATTATGAGTTATGACGAGCACTGGTTTGGCGGCTCCCCTGGTCCGGTAGCTTCACTTCCCTGGGTGACCAGGGTTATGGATTATTCGGTTAAGGAAATTTCCCCAGGTAAAATATTAATGGGCATCGGGTGTTTCGGTTATGACTGGTCTGCCCCTGGTCAGGGGAAGGCTGTGACCTGGAGTTCCGTGGCCGGTTTAATTAACCGGTACGGCAACGTTCAGTGGGACAATTACAATAGTGTGCCGCACCTGGTGTATTGGAAGGATGGAAAACGGCACGATGTTTGGTTCGAGAACAGTTACAGCCTGGCTATAAAACTGAAACTGGTGAACAAATATAATCTGGCTGGCATAGCTTTTTGGCGGTTGGGATTCGAGGACCAGTCCTTCTGGAGTACTGTAAAAAAACAATTTGCTTGATTATCTGGTTGATTATCTCGCTAACAGCCTGAAAGATCCTGTCCTCGAAGGCCGGGGATCAACAGTCAATTAAGAAAGGGGACACACCTCTATTGGGAGCATGTCTTTTGGGTCGGAGGAATGTCCCCAACGTATGAAAGTTCAGCTAACGAAATCAAAGATTTCGAGCTTCACTTTTAAGTTCGCTCTAAGGGTTCGGTAAGGGAATAACCCTTTCCGAACCCAAGGCTCACGCATTCTGATGTTGGCAAAAGTCTCTACCTTATAACAAGTTTGCGAACGAATTTCCCCAATCCATGTGTAGTTAGGACCTTCTGCTTACGGCCAGAAGGTATATATCATTGGTCTTATTGGTGCCGACATTAATCTTTTTTTCAGCTTCCTTCAGGTTTTGTAGCTGGGTATCGTTTAGCGGAGCCACTTCCATTCCTTCGGTATTAATGTTGACCATTTTGCTCCTCCTTCCGGGATTTTTTATTATCTCACTAACAGCTCGAGCTTCACTATTAAGTTCGCTTTTAAGGATAGGGGACACACCTCTATGGAGAGCCTGGCTTTGGGGTGAGGAATGTCCCCAACGAATGTTCGGTAAGGGAATGACCCCTTCCAAGCTCAAGGCACACTTATATTTTAACCCATTGAAGACGTGTTGATGCTATATAACTCCCTTTGGTAAAAAATGCACGCCGCCGGTCATTAATATTGATTTGTCATCCATATATTAATATAATAAAGCATGATAACGGTAATCTTTATCATTATAGGAGAATGACCGGTGACTCTAGACAGCGTTAAAAGGGGACAGACAGTAAAAATACTATCTATTCCCAACGATATGATAAGAACGCAGGCTATTCGTTTCGGCATAGCCGAAGGGGCGGTGGTAACCTGCCAGGAAATAGTCCCTGCAGGACCAGTGGTAATATCCATGCACAATCAGGAAATAGCTATTGGACGTGATCTGGCCAAAAATATTACAGTTGAGGCTGTTGTTTCTTCGCCGGAAAAGTATTGCCGGATAAAATTTAATAATAAAAACCAGGGTACGATAATTAACTGAGTAATTATTTATAACAGCTATATGGGCGAATCTTCTCGTATTGCACTGCGACGTAAATTTTTAGTTATTATTGAAGCCCGTATAAACGGGCCAATTTTATGCTGTTTTATCTCGCTAACAGCCTGTGAGATCCCGTCCTCGAAGGCCGGGGTCAACAGGGAGAGGGGTTCTTTTATTGAAATGCCGGGAATTAGGCAAAAAAGCGGGAGCTATTGAAGCTACCCGCTATATGGTGCTGGCTGGTAATCCCAATGTGGGCAAATCGGCTCTGTTTAACGCTTTAACCGGTTTGTACGTGGATGTAAGCAATTTTCCCGGAACCACGGTAAACATGTGTTACGGCCGCCTGGGCAAAGACATTATAATCGACACACCGGGAATTTATGGCATATCTTCCTTTACCGCCGAGGAAAAACTGGCTGCTGGTTTGATTTTGTCTTCTGACTTGGTAATAAATGTGATAGACGCGGCGCATCTGGAAAGGGATCTTTTTTTAACCCTGCACCTGATTGACTGCGGGGTTCCCATGGTTGTTGCCCTGAACATGGTGGATGAGGCGAATGTCTGCGGTTTGTCCGTGGACCACGGGTTACTGGAAAACCTTCTGGGGGTGCCCGTGGTACCAACGGTTGCAGTAGAGAAGAAAGGGATACTCCAGTTGGTGGAGCGTCTGCCGGAAGCTCGCCCGGGAAAGATTGAAGAGGTTTTAAAAAAACGGCTGGAAAGACTTGCCGGACTATATAACACGTGCCAGGGAGAGGCCCTGCTTTTGTTGGAGGGTGACTTTGCGGTTGCTGAAAAATTAGGCGTTGTTCCGGGGATGGAGCGCCATGATTTGTATTGCCATAGGCGTGAAAGGGCAAACATGATAGCGGCGGCTGTCATCCGGGAAGAAACCAGAATTAATAATTTTGCCTCTTTTCTGGGCAGGCTGACTATCAGGCCATTAACCGGCATTCCCATACTATTTGTGGTGCTGGGTGCAATTTATCTGCTGGTGGGCGTGTTTTTCGCCCAAACGGTGGTTCAATTCACCGAGGGCATGATCATGCAGGGTTATTATGAGCCGTTAGTTAAAAAATTACTATCGGGTATAATTGATCAGGGCTCTCCTCTGGGAGTGATTCTGGCAGGTCAATTCGGGTTGCTTACAATGTCCGTGACCTATTTGTTCGGTCTTCTTGCACCCCTGGTGTTGGGATTCTTTCTGGTTATTTCTACCCTTGAGGACACCGGTTATCTGCCGCGCATAGCCATTCTGGTGGACAGGTCCCTGTCTCCCCTGGGTCTAAACGGGCTGGCCATCATACCTATCATACTTGGTTTCGGCTGTGTAACCATGGCTTCTATTACCACCAGGCTGCTGCAGAGCGACAGGGAGCGGTTTATAGCCATTTTCCTGCTGGCCCTGGCGGTGCCATGTTCGGCGCAGCTTGCCTTTGTGACGGCGGTACTGGCGGGGCTCGGACCCTATTATCTGATACTTTTTATATTGATTATCCTGGGAGTTATGGTAGGAACCGGAACGTTATTAAGCTGCTTTCTACCGGGTCATTCCACCCCGCTTCTGGTGGATTTGCCACGCTTACGCCTGCCCAGGGTGAAAAATGTTATAACCAAAGCCTGGATACGTTCCTGGGATTTTATAAAGGAAGCTTTTCCTATTTTCCTCGGAGGAGCGTTATTGCTAAGTCTTTTAAAAGTAACCGGACTATTGTATATATTACAAACGCTTATGGAACCGCTTACCGTGGGATGGCTTGATTTGCCCCGGGAGTCGGCCAATGCCTTTATAATGGGGTTTATTAGAAGAGATTTCGGCACTGCCGGCCTGCTGAGCATGCCGCTGCAGCCGGAGCAGCAGTTTATAGCTTTGGTAACCCTTACCCTTTTTGTTCCCTGCATAGCCACCGTGATGGTTATATTTAAAGAACGGGGCTGGGGCCAGGCGATAATCATATGGCCGGTTATATTGGCCATAGCATTTATTGTGGGCGGCACAGTAGCCAGGCTGCTCGACCTGCTGGATAGAATACCAGGGGTTAATAAGCCTGTGGTTCTAATAGGCCTGCTGTTGATCCTGCTGGCTGGTCTCCTGACTTTAAAAGGCAGGGAAAGACCGGTATAAACCGCTGCGTGTCTTGGAACAGTAATAAAATATGTTAAAATATTAAAATACATAGTGAGAAAAACGGGTGAAGTAATGCTGACCAGGAAAATATTGTGCGGAGTACTTTTTACTTTATTAACGGTTTTATACTACCCTGCTGCTGTACAGGCTCAGCCCGAAATAACGGCAGAAGCAGGTCTGGTTATGGATATGCGCAACGGCCAGGTATTGTTTGCCAAGAATGCAGACGAACACAGAATGTACCCTGCTAGCACCACTAAAATACTTACCAGTCTTATCGCCATTAAAAACTGTTCCCTGGATGAGTTGGTTACCGTATCTGAAAATGCTGTATTACCCGGGGGGTCTGCAGTCGGCCTGCAGCCCGGTGAGCAGTTAACCGTTCGGGATTTGTTGTATGCTGTGATGCTGTCGTCGGGTAATGACGGGGCTACGGCTCTGGCGGAACATATTGCCGGCTCGGTGGACGGTTTTGCTGCGCTAATGAACAAGGAGGCCCGTAACCTGGGAGCAAATCAGAGCAATTTCACCAATCCACACGGCATGCCGGACCCAAATCACTATACCACCGCCCGCGATCTGGCGGTTATCGCCAGGGCGGCCATGCAAAACCCAACCTTCGAGAAAATTGCCGGCACATATCACCACCGGATTGAAAGGCATTTGCCTAAACCTGTGGACGGAATTCCCCAAGTCGATTTTGTAAACCATAACCGGATGGTCTGGCCCAACTCAATGTTCAGCTATGAAGGGGCCACCGGGGTGAAAACAGGTTACACGGTTGATGCCGGGCAGTGCATTGTGGTGTCGGCCCGTCGCGGTGAACGGGAAATGCTGGCCGTGGTATTAAAGAGCCAGGGCTATAATATATACAGTGACGCCAAAACCTTGCTGGATTACGGTTTTTCCGCATACTCCCCGGTGGACCTGGTAAAGTCCGGTGTTAAAGTCACCTCAGTGGAAGTTGACGGGGGCAAGGAAAAAAATGTGACCGCAGTAGCAGGAAAGTCATTTTATTACAATTTTCCTGTGGGCGCTAATATTAATGTGACCAGGAAAATAGAGAAAAATGATAATAAAAAGGCTCCTGTCTACAGGGAAGACAATGTTGGTTCCATAATTTTTTATGAAGACGGCAGGGAAATTGGGAAAGTTAACCTTTTGGCATATAATACCGTTGAAGCCCGTTCTTTTTTTCACTGGTGGTATTTTCCCCTGGCGATGGCGGCAATTGCTTTGGCTTTTTTAATATTGCGGGTTAAGATTGCCATTAACCGACGTAGAATTATCAGGCGTTCCAGGACCAGCGGAGCAATTCGCTAAAATAATGGTCATTATCTCAATTGACAGATATTTTCCCCCCCAGTATACTTATTTTACAAAGGTGTTCCAGGGGTGACAATATGAAGAGAGTTATTTCCGATGTTGAGGAAAAGCTTAGGGCCGGGGAATATAAGCTTACCTCCCGGAGGGAGCATATTCTTAGAGTGCTGCTGGAGAATAAAGACAAGCATCTTAGTGCAGAAGAGGTATACAATCTGGTAAAGAAAAGGGCTCCGGACGTTGGCTTGGCGACGGTATACAGGACCCTGGAACTTTTTCTGCTTTTTGATGTAATTCACAGTATAGACTTC
>CBEULQ010000197.1:0-5510 GCA_965543975.1 uncultured Desulfocucumis sp.
CTTCGCGTATGATTATATCACAAGCCAAAAATGAAAACAAGGAAGATTACTTAAAAATCACTTGTTCGCTAGCAATTTTACTGCCAGAAAAGATTCCCATTTTTAAGGCTGCCGGCGGGAGACCGTTAAAAACTAACTTTATTTGGTTTGCATGAACAGTGTGTGAGCTCTTCCAAGGTTCATGCGTTATACTAAAGGCCGGGCCTCTTACCTCTAACTTCCCCAAAACCAGGAAAAAGTTTTAGAACGGACTCCCAGGGGATACCTTATCATAATATGGATAAGTCGCTAATATATAGTAATGTTAGGATTTAACCGGGGGTAGCGGGTATGGTTTTTAAAATAACCTATAGACAGTTAAAGGTCATCTTTTCGGCGGCTCTGGTATTCCTTATATCCTGGATTGTCATGGGTCACAGCATCAGACAGGGTCCCGTATGCTCCGGCGCCCAGGGCAGTATTTCAGTGAATATTTCTTTTCTGGCACCAATGAACCATGACAGGGCTATGAAACATTTTATCATTTTAAGCCAGCCGGGGGACAAGCCGGTCAAATTCACCAGCCGGTGGATTTCCCGCAATACCGTACGCCTTACCGTGGATGAGAGCCAGTATCCCCGGGGCTTAAAGTACTACTACAGCTTCCGCAAGGCTCCGGCAATGATACCGCCCTTTACCGTAAGCGGCGGCGGAAGCTTCAGCGCCCGAATTCTTCCGGAGTTGGTGTCGGTGGAACCTGCTGAAAATGTACCCACCACAGGGCCACTAACCTTGATTTTCAACACGCCCCTGGAACCGGCCAGCTTCTATCGCAGCGTTTCAATAAACGCCCCGGGGAGATTTTCGCCCGCTACATTAAAGTGCCCCGAAAGCGGCAAACAATACGACGACTACAGCCGCTGGGTATTCAAACCGTCAGTCAGGATGAAAAACGGTCAAAAATACCGGGTAAGCATTTCCCCTGGACTTATGTCTCTCGGCAACGTAAGGCTCAAACTGGCTATGGTGAGGAATTTTACCACTGCGCCGGCTTTGGAGGCCCGGGATATTTACCCGAAGCCTATGTCCCCCAGCGTCTGGCTGTCCAGGAGTATCAGGATTATCACTAATCTTCCACTTAAAAAAGCGGATATAAAAGTGTCGGACATTAAAGGAAAAGTGACGTTAAGCGGCGATACCGCCACCTTTGAACCTGAGGACATACTGCTACCGGCCAGGCGCTATCAAGTCGACGCACGGCTTGTATCGGAACACGGCGAGGAACTGAAAATCAGCTACCATTTCAATACCACCAACCTGGGGAATCAGCGCTGGCTGGATATTAAGCCGGGCAATCCCTGCATTATCAAAGTAATGGAAGGAAATGAAAAATTGAAGGAATATGAGGGATGGATGTCCCTACCCGGGGATAAAATCCCCCGGGTGACCATGTATGAGGAGAAAAGGGGTAGTTCACTGGAGTATGTGCCGAATCATAAAAACCCTGTGCCCTATATAAGGCTGAACGCCGATATTATGCTGCACCCTCTGCCCGGGGCCGATGGCGATAACCACCAGCAACTGGGGTTGCCCAAGACTTACGGCTGCATATATCTGAGCAGGGATGCCATCAACTGGATCATAAACAACATACCGGTAAAAATAATGGCAGTGGTTCATTAACAAGAAAATATCTGAGGCCGTTCAAAAACAAGCATGGCGCGAAAGGCGAAGACGTACAGCGCGGAGCGTACAGGTAGTACGTGAGCACTGTACGGCGAGCCTGACAAAGCCAGGCGTAGTTTTTCAACGGCCTCCTCTTTGCCTGGATATTTCATATAACATTATGGAAGCGGCAACTCCCACGTTAAGCGACTCGGCCCGCCCGGGCATGGGTATGGAAACATTGATCCGGCGGCGAACAGTATACTCGCCGGAGGGGCCCCGGGCCTCACTGCCCAGCAGAAGTGCTACAGGCGTCGTCAAATCAACACCGGATAATGCAAATTCTGCTCCGGGATCTCCCACCACCAGTGTTAGCTCCTTTTTATCTAAAAAAAGCGCCACATCGCCTGTCTCAAGATTGTGCAGCACCGGCAGATGAAAAATTGATCCCATGGTGGAGCGCAGTGTTTTGGGATTGTACGGATCCACCGTTCCTCTGGTAAGCAGCACGGCATCCGCACCGAAGGCGTCAGCACTGCGGATGATTGTGCCCAGGTTGCCGGGGTCCTGAACGCCGTCAATCACCACAATTACGGGGCTGACGGGCTTATCCCCCACAGGTATCCCTTCCAGCTTCCACCCGGGCATGGGGGCCAGCGCTATTATACCCTGGGGGGATTCCGTTTCCGCCAGTTCGTTAAACAATCCCGAACCGATCTCCACAGTTCTTATTCCCTTTGATTTAAGCAATCCCAGGAGTTTATCCCTATCCGGCCCGGAAAAACCGGGGGCGGTCAGCACCAGTTCCAGCGGCCAGCCGGACAGCACGGCCTCCGCCACGATCCTGGCCCCTTCTATCAGAAACTTTCTTTCCTTCTCCCTCTGCTTTCGCCTGGAAAGGCGTTTTATATTTTTTATTAGCGGGTTTTGACTGCTGGTTATCGGTTCCATTTTGATGCCTCTTTAATAAAAAATTACTTAGCTTTTATCTCGCCAACAGTTGAAAGACCCCGTACTCGAAGGTCGGGGATCAACAGGCTGTATAGCTCACTTATGTATATCAAAAAAGCACGGTATATGCACCATGCTTTTTGTCTAAATATAAAAGACATTACCTTAAACTATTTTTGTTTTGGCCATTGCAACAAGCTGGCCAAAGGCATTGGCGTCGTTCACTGCCATATCGGCAAGCATTTTGCGGTTGATGTCCACGCCGGCCTTTTTCAGTCCGTTCATCAGGCGGCTGTAAGTAATGCCGTTCATGCGGGCGGCCGCATTAATGCGGGCGATCCACAGCTTGCGGAACTCCCTCTTTTTGTTCTTGCGGTCGCGGTAAGCATAGGTCAGTGATTTTAAAATCTGCTGGTTGGCTATCCTGTACAGTTTGCTCTTCGAACCCCGGTAGCCCTTGGCAAGTTTTAAAATCTTCTTGTGTCTATGACGTGAAACCACACTGCTTTTTGCCCGTGGCATAACATCTCCTCCTCGGTTTTATTTCAATGTATGGGCTGCGGCCATTTAGTATGGCAGTATGCGCTGCAGTTTGCGGGCGTCCACGTCGCTTACCACGACGGCTTGCCTGAGGTGGCGCTTGCGCTTGGCGGTCTTCTTGCCCAGAATGTGGCTGGCGAAGGCATGGGAACCTTTAAATTTGCCCGTGCCGGTTTTTTTGAATCTTTTTGCGGCACCACGGTGCGTTTTGATTTTTGGCATGATTATTTCCCCCTATAGGAGGCCGTTCCTAAAATTTTCGCCTGGCACTTTAACTCAGGCTCGCCGTACAGTATTCGTTGGGGACATTATACGTTGGGGACATTCCTCTGAAAGAGGTGTGTCCCCTCACCTTTTACGGAGGTGTGTCCCCTGACCGCTGTACTACCAGTACGCTCCGCGCTGTACGTCTTCGCCTTTGCGCCATGCTTGTTTTTGAACAGCCTCAGATATACTTTTTCATCATTTACTAGTCCTGTTTAGCATCCAGCTTAGGCGCCAGAATCATAATCATATTTTTACCCTCTAATTTGGGGTGCCTCTCCACATTGGCCATGTCCTTAAGCTCCTCGGCCAGCTTCACCAGAAGCTGCTGGCCAAGGCTGGGATGGACAATCTCCCGTCCCCGGAATATGATGGTGGCTTTCACCTTATCCCCGTCTTTAAGGAAACGGGCGGCGTTCTTGGCCTTGACATTGAAATCATGGTCCTCAATATTCGGCCTCATTTTCACTTCTTTGATGTTAATGACGCGCTGTTTCTTTTTGGCTTCTTTGTCTCTTTTGCTCTGCTCGTACTTATGTTTGCCAAAATCCATGATGCGGCAAACGGGAGGTTTCGCCTGGGGTGCTATTTCAACCAGGTCCTGTTGCCTCTCTTCTGCCATCCTCAATGCTTCACGAAGGGGCATAATGCCTAACTGGTTACCCTCGGGATCAACCACCCGGACTTCTCTGGCCCGAATTTCTTCGTTAATGCGGACATCTTTGGAAATACATATCACCTCCCCGGAAAAATAAAAAAGCGGGTGCAATCCACCCGCATAAGGACAAAAGAAATAAATTCCTTTTAACCTGACCATGCCGACAGCTCCGGGCGTCGCATGGTGAGAAGCGGATGGCTTCTGCTTGTAGGTTCTTAAACCAAAAAGAAGTATAACATATCGCGAAATATAAGTCAAGAAATACAGAATATAACTATTTCTTTAGCACTGTTTGTTTTTAATTTCCTCTTTTATATCCCGGATAAAATCGTCCAGTGGCCTTGCGCCCAGGTCGCCCTTGGAGCGGTGGCGCACCGAGGCAGTGCCGTTCTCCGCCTCCCGGTCTCCCACCACCAGCATATAAGGTATTTTCTGGTTCTGGGCCTCTCTGATTTTGTAGTTGACCTTTTCGTTGCGGTCGTCCAGGTCCACCCTGATTCCGGCGTCGTCCAGCTTTTTCACCACGTCCCGGGCATACTCCAGGTGGCGGTCGGTAATGGGCATCACCCTTGCCTGCAGAGGCGCCAGCCAGGCGGGAAAGGCTCCGCCGAAATGCTCAATGAGTATGCCTATAAACCTCTCGATGCTGCCGAAAATGGTACGGTGTATCATCACCGGACGGTGTTTCTGGCCGTCCTCGCCCACGTAATTAAGGTCGAATGCTTCAGGCATAAGAAAGTCCAACTGGATGGTGCCGCACTGCCAGGTTCTGCCCAGGCAGTCCTCCAGGTGGAAGTCTATTTTTGGCCCGTAGAAAGCCCCGTCGCCCTCGTTCACCTTGTATTCCATGCCTATGGATTTCAATGCGTCTTCCAGGGCGGAGGTGGCCATTTCCCATATCTCGTCGGAGCCCATGGCCTTTTCCGGTTTGGTGGAAAGCTCCACCTTATACTTGAAGCCAAAAATGCTGTATATCCTGTCTGTCAGATTAATGACCCCAACGATTTCATCTTTTGCTTGGGAAGGCAGCATAAAAATGTGGGCATCATCCTGGGTGAAGTTGCGCACCCTCATCAATCCGTGCAGCGCCCCGGACATCTCGTGCCTGTGCACCAGCCCCAGTTCCCCCATCCTGATGGGCAGCTCCCGGTAGCTGTGCAGGCTGCTCTTGTATACCAATATGCCCCCGGGGCAGTTCATGGGCTTCACCGCGTAGTCCAGTTCGTCTATTTTGGTGAAATACATATTTTCCCTGTAGTGGTCCCAGTGGCCGGAGCGCTCCCACAGCGCCCTGTTCAGAATTATTGGCGTCCTAATTTCCTGGTAGCCTGCCTTTTTATGCTCCTCCCGCCAGAACTTTTCCAATTCATTGCGCAAAATCATTCCCTTGGGGTGGAAGAACGGGAATCCCGGCCCCTCCTCCTGGATGCTGAACAGGTCCAGTTCCGCCCCC
>CBEULQ010000198.1:0-5506 GCA_965543975.1 uncultured Desulfocucumis sp.
TGATATGGTGCGGGGATGGAAAAGAAAAACAGTTCCTTATTCTGATTTAAAGTCCCTCAGTGAGGTTATGTAATAAAATAACCTGCCTCTTTTTTGGGGCAGGTTATTTTATATTAAAAAGGATGGTGCTGATAAATTGGACGCAAGCGGCTATAAAGCCGTATGGATTGCCTTGTTTGCTAATCACGCCTTCGGCTTTTTTGATAGGGCCATCGAAATTACATAATATAGCTTGTGGCTCTAACTATGACACCTAAAACCTCGTTTTTTTGCCAGCGGTGAAAACTGCCTTTGCCTATCACCTAGTTCTTTGCCCGCACTTTTGGCGTAAAGAATTCTTTCAATACTATACAAGAAAGAGCCAAAAGTCTTTTCGCGTTCGCGAAAGGAATTAGTCCTTTGCATGCAAAAGACCCCCTCGGTTAACCAGTAACCTCGGAGGCCTTGAAAATAACGGTGGTGCCGGAGACCGGACTTGAACCGGTACGTCCTATAAGAACGAGGGATTTTAAGTCCCTTGCGTCTGCCTATTCCGCCACTCCGGCATGTATTAACCTGAAAAACCGCCTGTAAAGGAAATTATACTATCTGGCGACTGTAAAAGCAAGTGGCAGGTTATAACTACTCTGGGAATAGGCCGTTCCTACATGTACGTTTTGCGGCAGTTTCCTTGAGGACTGCCCGCGCACAAACATGTCAATAATTATTATATATATAAGCGGGATAGTCAACAAACGAATTCTTGGAGTTATTGGACTGCAAGGTATATTTGTTTTTGGAAAAACGGTTATATATGGTATTATATAGGTTGTGAACCGATGCTTCTAAGGAGGAAAACCGAAAAAATGGACAACACCAGACTGCAAAAGACAGTTGTGGTAAGCATACAGGGATGGGAACTGGAGGTATTCGAAGGACCCCGCAAGGTTAATGTCGACCTGCTTGGGGAAATGCTTGAATTCAAGGGCATATGGCTCACCGAGCCGGAAAGAGGCCTGGTAACTGTGCTAAGCTACCCAGATAAAATATTTTATCTGGAAATAACGGAATCAGAGATACCCACCCAGAGACCCGGAAGAAGAAACAAGGTAACGCCTTTAAGGAGAATAGACAACCTAACGCCGCCACCGGAAACCACCGAGGACTAAAGGTAACGCCATGCAATCAAAATCGCTTGCCAAGCAAACCCTGGTACAAGGTGCCGTTATTTTAACCCTGGCCGCTATTATGGTCAGGGTTTTAGGCGCTGTTTACAGGATTCCTCTGGGCAGGCTTTTGGGCGATGAAGGACTGGGTATTTATGGAATACCCAACCAGTTTTACTATCTTTTCTTTACCATATCTTCTGCCGGCATACCGGTGGGGGTGGCCAGGCTGGTATCATCCAAAATAGCCGCCGGAAATTATCGTGACGCATTTCGCACCTTTCAGCTGGCGCTTTACATCATGCTGGGAGCTGGACTGTTTTTCTCTTTGGCCCTTTTCTTCGGCGCCGGGTGGCTGGTCAAGGTGGGCATAGTAAAAAACCCTGACAGCTACCTGGGTTTACAAGCCATTGCCCCGGTGGTATTCTTCGCTGCGGTAACCTCAGCGTTCCGCGGGCTCTTTCAGGGTATGCAGAACATGACGGCAGTGGCAGCCTCCCAGGTAGCCGACCAGATCATGCTGGTTACCGGCACATTGTTGTTCAGCTACCTGCTGTTGCCCCAGGGGCTGGCCATGGCCGCCGCCGGGGCTAATTTCGGGGCCGTGCCGGGGGCTGTATCCGCCACCATTATTATGATATTTATTTATTTCAGGCACCGTCGGGGGCTGCTGCAACTGGTAAGCGAAGACCGCTCACCCCAGCAGGAGAAGGCATGGTCCCTGATGAAAAAGGTATTCACTGTTTCTATACCCATATCCTTTGCCAGCGTGGCCATGGCCATAACCACCATTGTCGATAATATGCTGATAATTGACCGACTGCAGCTCATCGGCTACACAGTCAAGGAGGCTACCGCCATGTACGGTGAGCTAACCCAGATGGCCATGTCTTTTATCAATTTCAGCATTGCCTTTTCCTTTTCCATGGGCACCAGCCTGGTCCCCTCCGTGGCCGAGGCCTATGCCCTTAAAGACTATTCAGCCATAAGAACACGTCTTTCCCAGGGCGTACGACTCTCCATACTTACTTCCCTGCCTGCCGCCGCCGGTCTTTTTGTGCTGGCCACACAGCTGACCCTGCTGGTATACGCCGACAAGGAGGCGGGCATACCACTGGCCGTTATCGCCCCGGCCATAGTATTCTGGGGGACCAACCTGGTGCTTTCCGGTACCTTGCAGGGTCTGGGCAGGGCTGATATACCGGTTAAAAATTTATTGGTGGGACTGGCCATTAAAATAGTAATAACCTATCTGCTTACTCCCACCCCCCTGGAAATAAGGGCTGCGGCATTAGGTACGGTAACAATGTTTATCGTTGCCTCAATATTAAATATACTGTCTATCAATCGCCTGGTGGGTTTCTCTTTTAATATTGTAGACGGCCTGCTGCGCCCGGGACTGGCCACCGCCGTAATGGCGCTCGGGGTCTGGCAAATATACGGCATAGCCCTTTCAATTACAGGGTATAATACCCCGGCCAGCCTAATAGCGATACTGGCCGGCATGATAATATACGCAGGAGCCATAGTGGTTATTGGCGGAGTTAACTCCGAAGACGTAAAAAGGCTTCCCAAGATAGGCCGCCGGGCGGCCCTTCTGCTGGAAGCCTATGAAAAAAGAAAGAACAGCATACTAAACAGGAAGCGCAAATAACTAACAGGCCGGGGCGATTGTCGCACCCGGCCTGTTATTCGTCTAAAAGTCCTTTTTGCTATATCCTGAACCTTAAACCTTTGTTCAGGGAGGGATTCAGCTTCCTGCTGCTCCAGAAAAGCAGCAGTGAACCAACGATGATATAAAATAAAATGTAAACACTCCAATACGGCAGCCCGATATTTCTTTCCGGTCCAAAACCATTTTCACCTAAAATGCGCATCATTACAACTATGGGGTTAATATCCAGCAATAACTGTGTGATTAACGGGGTTTGATGTGGCCCTGGGCCGGGCACCCTGCTGAACTCGTAAATAAACCCTCCCAGCATCAATGTCCCCACTCCCAGGGCGAACACTATTCCGTAGCTGGTAACTGTGCTAACCCCGGTGCGTTTAAAGTGAGTGGAACAGGCCACCCCCACGGCGGCAAAAAGGAAGACAGTAACCATGTAAAACCCGAATACCCCCAGCACCTGGGAAGGGGAGATCCCTCCATAAAGAAATACTATATTATAAAGGGGCAGCGTGGCCACCACCAGCAGCACCATAAAGGAAATGGAGGACAGCATTTTGCTCACAATAATTCCCCCGGTGGTAAGTCTGGTGGTCAAAAGCACATTTAGTGTCTGCCTCTCTCTTTCCCCGCTGATGGCCCCTGCAGTCAATCCCGGTGTTACGAATCCCACCAGGAACAGTTGGGCCATGGAAAGAATTATGAATATCTCCCGGCTGGTGTCCGGTCTGTAATACCCCGGCATGTCACGCCAGCGCAGGTATATAAATCCCAGCACCAGCGCCCCGATCACCAGCAGGTAGAGGGATACCAGGAGCGGGGACTTGACAGTTCTGAATCTCTGGCGCAGTTCTTTCAGCAATACCGGATTAATGCTCATTTTCTACCCCCTCCCCGGTTACGGCCATGAAGGCTTCCTCAAGGTTCCGCCTTACCTCGGCAAATTCTGTAACCATCCAGCCGCCTTCAATAATGTCACGTAAAAGTTCTCCCCGGGACTGCGCATCGCCACGGAAAATCACCCGTAAAGCTCCTTCGTACTGCTCCACGGCAGCGACATTATTCCTGGGCTTTATAAACTCAACAAGATCATGCATTTTGTCCAGTACCTGAATCCGCAGCAGGGAAGCTCCCCGGCCGGTTGCGGTTATTTCCTCCACCGGGCCGCTGGCGATTAGCCTGCCGTTCTCCATGATACCCACCTGATCGCATATCTCCCCCAGTTCCGGCAGAATATGGGAACTTATCAGCACCGTTTTGTCCAGTTGTTTCAAATGCTTTATTATTTCCTTCAATTCCGCCCTGGCCCTGGGGTCCAGCCCGGAGGCCGGTTCGTCCAGTATCAGTACCTTTGGGTCGTGAATAAGACAGCGCGCCAGGGCCAGCCTTTGTTTCATACCCCTGGACAGCAGATCCACGTAGCTGTCGTATTTATCCGTCAGGTTTACCAGCTCCAGCAGTTCATCAATCAGTGTTTTCCTCCTGGATTGGGGAACATAGTAGGCGTCAGCGAAAAAATCAAGATATTCACAGGTTTTGAGCCCGTCATAAACCCCGAAGAAGTCGGGCATATAGCCTATAACCCCTCGCACCGCCATGGGTTCCGCCACCACGTCATGGCCGTCCACCGTGGCGCTGCCGCCGTCTGGCAGCATGAGAGTAGCCAGGATGGACATGGCTGTTGTCTTTCCGGCCCCGTTGGGACCGATCAGACCGTAGATGCTGCCCCCGGGCACTTCCATATCCAGGGCGTCCAGGGCAGTGGTCTTGCCGAACCTTTTATACATACCCTTTACCTTAATCACTGCTCCACCACCCCTTCCACTTCAACACCCCTGAAGGGGACAATTTTGTAAGGCTCATCCCCGCGGAATCCCCCGGAAATCCTGATCTTTACGGCTCCCAGCGGAGAAACGTACCCGGATACTTCCGGACCCTCCAGCACCCTTTGCCCGTCTTTCAGTTCCACCCAGTCCTGCTTATTGTGATTATAAACTTCCAGTATCTGAATGTGTCCAACGGAGCCGGGGAAGGCAATGCGCGTAACGGTATATTTCCTGATTCCCATAATATCAGTCAGATCATAGCTTAAAACTGCCTTGCCATCATGCATGATAATGCCGTCGGCCCTTTTTTCCAGACCGCCTTCCACCTGATTCTCCCTGGCCCCCAACAAACCTGCAGGCAGCTTAAACTCTCCGGCGGGAATATTAATATCTATTTTCTGCCGGATAAGCGTTAAGCCGTAAGTCCTTCCCTTGCCCGAAGGCTCCGCAACACTGAAGAGTTCCGTTGTATTGTCTCCCCAGGCCAGAAACAACACGCCTTCTTGCTCCCGGAAATCCTGGTTGATCAACTCGCCCAGCAGCCTTTTTTCTCTGACGTCGTTATCCATCCGGCCACTGTATTCCGGGGATCCCATCATTTCCTCCCGGCTTCCAGCCAATTGCCACCTTTCCGGCATTTCGTTTATATCCCGGGTCTGACCGGCGCCCAGACTCCCCAGTTCGATCAGGTGTCCGCCCACTAAAAGCTTGCAGTTCCGCAGATTTATGCCGGTATTATTAGTTATTTTACCCATTAGAGAATCTTTTTGGAAATACACCGCTCCCTCCAGGCTTCCCGCCTCCCTCCACAGGCCGTAGGCGGCAACCTGGCGCATGGAGCCGTACTCCACACCTTCAAAATTAAT
>CBEULQ010000199.1:0-5465 GCA_965543975.1 uncultured Desulfocucumis sp.
AACCCCAGGCCGGTGCCCTTCTCTTTGGTGGTAAAAAAGGGGGTGCCTATCTTTTCCAAAACTTCCGGGTCAATTCCCAGCCCCTGGTCTTGGACCGACAGAACCACATTCCCGTCCTCCCTGCAGGTGTGAATAGTCATGCACCCTCCGGGGGACATAGCCTCAAGCCCGTTACGGGAAAGGTTTAATATCAACTGCCGTATCTCCTTCTCATCCAGTAACAGCTCAGGGACGTCCCCCAGTTCAAGCCTGACATATTTGCTTTCATTCATGGCATCGGCATTAATCAGGGGGAACATGGCCTCTACTATGGAATTAATATCCTGCATTCTCTGCTCCACCGGTTTGTCCCTGGCCACCGCAAGGTATTCCGTGATGATGGCGTTGGCCCTGTCAAGTTCCCCAATCATCAGTTTGAAATACTCCGAAAAGCTTGTGCATTCCTGCCTCCCCTGCAGCAACTGCAAGAACCCCCGAACGGCAGTCATGGGGTTTCTTATTTCATGACCGATTCCGGCGGCCATCTGCCCCACCAGGTTTAAACGGTCCAGTCGTGCCATCTCCATTTCTATTTTGATCTGCTCTGATATATCCCTGACAATGGAGGAAAAGCCGGTTATCTTTCCATCAGCCCCTTTAAGTGGAGATATTGATATTGAAACATTAACAGGGCTGTTTCCTTTTTTCAGGCAAGTAGTTTTGTAATTTTTAAAGCCCAAGCCTACTGATACTCTCTCTAAATCATTGCTAAACTCACAGCGGCATTCGGCTGGTACCAGCACCGAAAAATGCATGCCGATTATTTCTTCTGCTGAATAGTTAAAAATATTTTCCGCCCCGGGGTTCCAGCTTATTATGGTGCCGTCCAAAGACCCGCTGATGATGGCGTCGTTCGAGGAGTCCACAATGTTTGCCAGGAGCAGAAGCATTTCTTCCGTCCGTTTGCGCTGGCTTATGTCGTTTATTATCAGGCTTGTCAGGTAACGGTCGTCTCTCCCCCTGAAAAGGCTGGCGGAAAGCTCTCCGGGAAATTTTGATCCATCTTTGCGTATTAATACAGCTTCACATTTAAATTTGCCGGTACAGGCCATCTCCCTTACGGCCTTTTTGTAGCCGGGATCATCCATATCAATAATGCTTGCAATTCCCGCCCGTCGCAGCTCGTTTTCACTCAATCCAAACATTCGGCACGCCGCAGGGTTTGCCGCCACTATGGTACCATCGGGACGGTTTAGTATTATTCCGTCTGCGCTGTTCTCAAACAGGGAGCGGTAACGCTCCTCGCTCTCCCGAAGCTTCAACTCCGACTGTTTCCTTGCGGTTATGTCCCGAAGGTAAACCGAAAGGCCTTCACCGGATGGGTAAGCACTAACCTCCACCCATTTCAGCAGGGAGGGTATAAATTCTTCCAAGTGAACCGCCCTTTGTTCCGCCAGCGCCCTGTGGTATTCCCTGTAAAATTTGGATCCTACCCACCCAGGAAATTCAGTCCATATATTCCTGCCGACAAGTTTTTCTTTTTTTCTTCCAAAATGCTTTTCCGCCATGAAGTTCATGTATGTGAACCGCCACTGGTTATCCATGGCATAAAAAACATCCTTTATACTTTCAATGATGCTCAGAATTTGTTTATTTGTCCTGTCAAATTCGTACTCAAGATGCTTTATTCCTGAAACTAATTCGTTTATTATCTGATCTTTCGATTTGCCATTATCCTTCATGGCTGCTGCCGCCTCCAGAGACTCCAAGATTGGTGAAATAAATCGATACTTTAGTACTTTCAACATCATACTCAACAATACCTTCGGAGATTATGGCGTAAAATGTCATATTATATTAAATAGTAGCGGTTTCTCTATATTGCATCGTAAAACAATCAAAAAAATGATTATTCACTGACCACCCCTTGTAAAATTATGGTTATAATAATGATTTATACTGACCAAGCGGTATTAAAAAGATTCGCCCGGTTCTTTTTACCTTTGGAACCCTATTGGCGATTGTGTAATAGTATGTAGCATAACTGGAAATCTATAGTAAGGGAGTGCAGATGATGGGATTTGGATTTAGTTCACCTCCGGGCACCGGACCTCCCAAGGAAAAATCCGGCTCCGCCCCGGATTTAAAACAGCCGCCTTACACCCCGGGCGGCACTGGCTACGCTCCCGGGTACGGACCTGGAAAGGATCCCGGGTTTGGACCGGGACCGGGACTGTGGCCATGGTACGGACCGGGAAAGGGGCCCTGGAATGGACCGGGATATGGTTACGGGCAGCAGGGATACTGGCCGGGACCAGGATATGGTCCCGGATATGGCCCAGGTTTCGGCCCGGGATACGGTCCCGGATATGGTCCCGGATATGGTCCAGGTTTCGGCCCGGGATACGGGCCGGGATACTACCCCGGCCCGGAACCTCTCTACCCGCCGGGATTCGGTCTGGGATTGCCTTTCAGAAAGCCCTTCCCCAAGGGAAAATTACCAAGGTAACAGTGGCATTCTGGCCGGATATTGCAGTAGCAACTCCCGGCCAGTTTTATTAATAAGATATATATTTACTGCGTAAAAGAAGGAAGATTAAGTTTTAATGCCAAATAAAATAATGAGGAGGGAGGAAACAAAAAAAATTGATATAATTAAGGACAGGAAACCGGTTAATTAACTAACATAAAACAGGATGGCAAAACATAATGAAAAGATTAATGATAACTTTTTTAATGGTGGTGTTGTTCATAACCACGGCAGGAGTAGAGGCTAAAGGCGCGGATTTGTCCTCCACTGACATGGATTACAACAGCCTTCAAAGTCAACTTGAGCAAATGCTGGGGAGAGAAAAGGGTACCTACGGCGTATTCGTGATGGATATGCAATCGAGCAGGGTTTGCGCCGTTAACCCCCTGGAACCTTTTTACGCGGCCAGCACATTCAAGCTTCCGATGAATATCTATCTTTTTAAAAAAATAGCATTGGGAGAGGCAGATCCGGTAAAAAAGCTGATCTACCAGAAAAATCACTACGAGGGGGGCACAGGAAAGTTGCAGTACAGTTCCCCCGGCAACTCCTACACCATTGAAACACTGTCCAAATATTCCATTATATACAGTGACAACGTAGCCACCAATATTTTACTGTCATTCCTCGGGAAGAAAAACGTAAAGGATTTCATGCGGCAGTCCGGGGGCCTGGTGGTTGACGACAGTAAAAACCTGACCTGTGCCAGGGATATGGCCCTTTACATGCACGAACTGCTTAAATTCGCCGGTCAAAGTCCGGAGCCGGCCAACCGCTTGATTGGTTACCTGGAAAACACCATATATAATGAAAGAATTCCCGCCCTGCTCCCTAAAAACGTTAAAGTAGCGCATAAAATAGGAAATTGGCCGGCCACCGCCACATACAATGACGTTGGATACGTGAGGCACCCGGTCAATCCATATATAATAGCAGTTTTTAGCAAAAACACCCCGGGCGCCGGCAGGGCTTACGAGGTAATCAGCAGAATTTCCAAAACCGTATACGATTACCAGAACAACTTTTATGTGGTTAGCCTGCTATTTAACGGAAATCCCCTGGAATCCGACATTCCCCCGTTCCTGGAAAGCGGCAGGGTATTTGTACCGGCCAGGGTCATTGCGGAGGCACTGGGCGCTAAAGTAACCTGGGACAGTGAAAACTGGACCGTCGAAATAACAGGAGCCGATAAAAACATCATTCTGCAAATCAATAACCCCGTAGCCAAAGTAAATGAAACCTCTATAGAAATAAATCCCCCCGCCAGATTGGTCAACGGGAGGACAATGGTGCCGGTAAGATTCGTGGCAGAAACCCTGGGCGCGGAAGTCATATGGGACGACTCAGCTCACACGGTAAACATAATATCCGGAACAAAGGCACAAGAGCAAGATAACAAATCACCACAACAGGCTCCAAATGTACAAAACGATTAAATAGCTATATCTATTGGCTCCGGCGCAGGTTTGTAAAATAGAATCCCTGGGCATAATCTACTTTTCAATTAGGTATTCTCAATACATTTTCGTTCTCCACGTACCCGGCCACCGTCTTTTTGCCCAGGGTATGGGCCACTGCGTTTATAGCCTGCACCAGGGGGAATCAAATGATTCACCTTAGAATACCCGAAAGCAACATCTTCTCCGGGCCGGATATGGACTATCCTGTTACGTCCCGCTTCTTTGGCCGAATACATAGCTGCATCAGCATCAGATAACAGTTTGATATGATCGATGGTTCCGTCCACCATAACTATTCCGCCGCTGATGCTTAAATTAAAGCCGTCCAGGTGCATAGTTTGGCAAAGTGCTTCTTCGCCAACAGCCCTGCGTAGTTTTTCCGCTACGATCACAGCCTCGCTAACATCAGCCCCTTCCAGCAGTATCGCAAACTCGTCGCCCCCCAAACGCGCCAGCAAATCTTCTTCTCTTATATTGCTTTGAAAAATGTTGGCCACTGAAATAAGCAGTTCGTCACCGGCGGCATGCCCCAGTGTATCGTTAACCAGTTTAAAATTGTCCAGGTCGATAAATACCAGGGCGCTCTTTTTACCACGCCTGGCTTTTGCCACCGCCCGCTTAAGCACCTCCTCCATGTAATACCTGTTGGGTATATTTGTGAGAGAATCGTGCGTGGCCAGGTATTGCAATTGCTCTTCAAATCTCTTGCGCTCGGTAATATCCTGTTTAATGACGATAAAATGATTAATTTCCCTGCTGCTGCCGTATACCGGGGTTATGGTCATCTCTTCGTTATACAATGAACCGTCACGCCGGCGATTGACTATCTCCCCTCGCCAAACCTTGCCTGCAAGTATGGTGCTCCACAACCTGTGATAAAACGCCTTTCCCTGCACACCGGATTTTAATATGGCCATGGTTTTTCCTACGGCTGAAGAGACCGTATACCCGGTAAGGCTGGTAAAAGCCGGATTAACGTAGACAATCTTTCCCTGTTTGTCAGTAATGGCGATGCTGTTGGCTGCAGACTCCAGAGCGGTACTATGGAGTTTCATAACCTCCCTGCTCCTCCGGGAACGCTCATGGCTGTGCATAACGCCCCGCCAAGTCCCGATACCGTTGAACATTCCCAACCAGCCAAGCAGTGTCCAGAGAAGCCGCTGTTTCCCCCCCTTTTTCAGGACAAAACAAAAAACCACTCCAGAGGCCAAAAAAGCCATACCAGAAATAAAAATAACGTAATCTAACTGATTGCTAATCAATCCGCTCATAAGCATACACTCCCGCTGTCACAAGTAAGCGCACAAACTCTTGTAATAAATTGTTTAAAAAGGAAAAATCAAATGTATTATTCGGCACATACTGCCATTGTCCTGCTTATATCTGGGACATATTTCCCATTAAAATATGACTATTTTCCCATATTTATACTGAATTAAAAAATCCCACCCCGGTTTCCGGGGCGGGGGTGGACAGGTTTTCAGGGGTGTATTTTC
>CBEULQ010000200.1:0-5441 GCA_965543975.1 uncultured Desulfocucumis sp.
ATAGTTAAATCTTGCATTAGCTGGCTGAATTTCTGCTGTTCATCCGGATTCACAAGCCGGTCTTCTATAATCCCTTCCCCTGTCATGAAAATGGATGGAATTTTGAGCGAAATCACCTGAGGCGCTGTCCAAGTGCCATCCAGCTGCAAGGTTGTGTACTTTAAGGTCATCTTGTGTCTGTATCCCACAAACCTTGACTTCCCATCAGATACCTCGTTCTTGGGCGTCGTCGTGAACTCAACCCAAAAGACATAGAGCCGGCCATTATAGACCACCGGAGCTACCTTGCGCACCGGGATCTGCACATCAACCTTGCGCCAGTGGGACCAGTCGATTCCGCGCTTGATGCCGTGAGTATCAGGTTTTTCGCCCCAGTAAGCATAATTTACGGCCCGGTAGTAATATACCGGCGGATCATCCTGTGTCACGCCAAAAAGGTGCAGCGTGTCTTCCTTCACCAGATAACTTTTGATGTCGTGATAAGAGCCTGCGATCTTGAGTCGTGCCACCTGTTCAAACCCGCTCAGATATGCGGAATAAGCGTCCAGCACATTTTGCTGCGTGATCTCCTGTTGGAGGAGTTTCGATTCCAACTCTATAAAAAGCGGCGTTTTATCGTCACGGAGGTCGGGCTCGATGTAATTCTCCGGATAAAGGAACACTTTCCGGTTGGCTTCCCAGACCCGGTAATTCTTGCGCCACTCCCATTCCTTCGCCATTTTCGGAGTTAATGTCACGGATTCAAGATTCATCAAAATTCGCTGGATATAGAGCTGCACGCTGGAAATTGCCGCCACCACCAGCGACGTGCGGGCGCAGCCCTCCAACTCAGCATCGATCAAGAAATAATGGTAGAGGTCGTGCATGGTCTTCATGTCCTGCTCAATAAATCCCAGTTGTCCCAGTTGCAGTAGGAAGTCGCATAAGGCGTCCCGCTTGCGGGAAAGGAGCTTGTCCTCAATGGGCGCAACCTGACCTTGCCAATCCTTTTCCTCAGGATATTTGGACCGGAGAGCGCCCAGCACAGCGTCGCCGGCCAAAGACAGTTCTTCATAGTCATCGGAAATGATGTACTTCGGTGTTGCCCCTCCAACCCCCAGGAGCCTGGCCAGCGCTGCGCAACGGGCCAGTTTCATCAGGGCTTCCGGTGCGGTTTGCGGCAAGGGAATACTGTTCATAAGCGTGGTGGCGAACCCAATATCAACTTGCAAGACCTTCGCCAATGACCGGGCCAGGTCGCCCTGCTCCGTTGAAGGGAGCGGCAGCCCCTTGGCTAAACCCCACAAGACCTGTGATACATCAGTGGAACTGAACACCGGCTCGTTATCTGAAGACGACCCGGCTCCCGCGGCGCTATCCGCCAGGGCCTTGTAGACCGACAGCTTGCGAACCTGCTCAGTGGTGACGCTGTTGAAATCGCTGATTGAAAAAACGTTATTTTTATGCTTATTAATAAAGTCAAGCGTATCCGGATTAAAAATTTCTTTACGAAAGAGCGTACTTAACCGCAGTACTTTATCGACGAGTTCAACCAGTTGATTAACCGAAATTGCATCTCCTTGCAGGGCCATGGCGAATACCGGATAGTACGGGTTCTTACCGGCCAAGGCAATTAGACTCTTTAATTTATCCACCGAAAAATTCAATAAGGCGGCCAGACGGGCAGGAATCACTTCGCCGGCATGGTATTTGAGAAACACTGCCCGGGTTTTGGTTTCAAGCAACAATACGGCATCAGCCATTGGGATATTCTTAGCCTGGGCAACTGCCCTGGCAACATCGTCCGGAATCGCCGGTACGGTGGATGAACCAAAGGTGCCTGCCAGCCGGTATATGGTCTTTTCAGGGTTCACCGCTTCAACGAGATCCGCCTCGGGAGCGGAATTTGCAGATATTATCTGGCGTGATTGCTCCTCCGTCAACCCTTCCAGAAAAGCAAACACGGTATCTGCAAACTCAAGCGCCTTGTCAGCCTGAATTTTCACCAGCATTTGCTCCACGATGTTCGGCGCGTTCGGATAAGCTTCCGGCTTGAGTATTTTCCCTCCGGTGATAAATCCAAGGTCATCGAGCTTGTAGCCGCTTGTTTGCCACCAATCGTAGAACTCCAGCAGCTTGGCAAGACCGGTCAAATTTTCGAGATTTGAACCGAAGGCGCTGTTTGAGATAGCGAACTCAATGCATTGGAACAGTTCCGGAATGGAGAGCTTCATCAGTTTTGCCAGGCGAGCATGGCGATACAGCAGCGTAATATTTTGCGCAGTCAAATAAAAACCAATTACCGGTTTCGTCGCGGTTAAGTCCAATCCCAGCGCCTTATCCAGACGCACGATGAGCTGGTATAGCTCCTCGTCATTGATTTGCAGTCCGGTGTGCAGCCGGTTTAAGGCATCGTCCGACGGGCCGGGGTCTCCAGGTTGCAGGAAGGCCGGGTGGACAAACAAGCTGTGGTCTCTTGGAAAAGGGTTGTCTGCTTGACCGAAAGACGGCAGATTAAATAAGCGGTCCAGGAGCGAAGTGGTGGCTTTTTGCCCGGCCAAGCAGATATCTTTCAGATTATCACTCCACAGCCCGCAGGTCTCAGCAACGGTTATCCCCCACCGTTCCTGGATCGAGACCACGGTTGCGAGTTTTTCGAGGTCGATGCTTCTGGACGGCGAACCTGCGCTTCCCAGGAGAAACAAGGTCAGATCCAGTTCTGCCATAGTCCACCGCGGCCCATCCGGAACGGACTCCATTGGCGTCAACCGGCGCCATAAACGCGTAAATCGGTGCATACGGTCCAGCGCATCCAGGGTGAGGTTATCTATAAATTCGATGTCGTTTTGCACGCTGCTTTGAGGGTCTCGTTTTCCCGCTTCAATCCGTATGCCGCTGTCCACGAAACGGGTCTTGATGAGTTCTCCCAGATCTGAGCGACTCAGTCCCATTGGGTGGAGGATATCCTGAACGTCAAAAGCTTTGATCCTGTCACCGGATTCTAAAGTTAAAATATTGCAATAAAGCCCGGACAAAAATTCAAGATCAGTTTTAGCCTGGGTAATGAGCGAGTACTCCTCCAGGGAGAGGTTGAGCGTAGTCCGCGCCAGGACCGCCGGGACGGCCTCCAACGCCCGGGCTATCTTTGCCCGGGTCAGGTCGAAGTGCGCCAGGTAACTTTGCAGTTTCTCGATGGGAAGCACCAGAGGCCGGCGAAATGAGCCTAAAAACCGGCTGAACTCTTTGATCGCCTGGTATACTATCATTTCTTCCATTACGGTCAGGTCTGGATAATTCACTGGGTAAAAGGCGTGTTCCAAAATACGGCCTTTATATGCATTCGTATTCTGTGCCCCTATTAGGCCTTCCACCGCCTGTAAAAAAGTTACCTTCAGGCAATATTTTTGATTCTCCAGGGATTGTAAACTGTTCAGGACCGAATCCGGAACGTTTTCAGTCCGCAACCTCTGGAGGGAATCAGCGGTAAGCATAAAGCATTCCAGACTGAGGGCGTATTTCACAAGGAGTGCACCATACAATACAATGTACTGTGCTTGAATTCGCTTTTTGACCTCCGACAGGAATGCGTTTCCCGTGGTAAATTTCTTTCCCTTAAGGTCTGTTAACGGCTGTAAAACCTCCGCGTCAGGAACCCCACAATTCTGTAACGCCTGGAAAGAAGCGTCTGTCAATATTAATACAAAACTAAGGAGCGGGGCAAAAATTTCCCTGAAAATATAATTTTCCAGGATTTTATTGACGACATTCAGAGTTGGAATCTCGGTGTTGGTATTTTCGCACGTCAATTCCACTTTCCAGAGGTCGGGGCGACAAGCTTTCAGCCGCGGTATAGCGGCGGGAAGGTTCGTTTCCAGGAAATGCATCAGATCCACAAAATAAGCGGCCGGACTGAAAATGGATTGGCAGTGTGAGCACTGGCAGAACGTCTGGTTGCCGAACAGCGCTTCAAAATCATCCAGCCGGTTTAATGTCTCTCCATCGTTTGTTTTCATGCTGCGCGGCTTGATATTTGATACATTTAGCAAGTTAAAACCGCCCCGTGTATAATCCAAAATGGCGCCGACTCCGGCGCCGACGGTGACCGTCAGGCCGCGGGCGGTGTCGTAGTAGCGGCCTGCAACTTCCTCGTCAAGCCCGGTGGATCGGATAAATGCCTCAATTCCGGCGTTGACGATCCCGGTGGCTGACCGGTAACCCGCTTCCATTACCGTCCTAACGTGCCCGACATCCTTTGTCAGGAAATAGACACGCTGGTAGGACTTGAGGGCGGACTTAACCCCGGCTTGTTCAGCCTCTGATAAACCTTTAAAGTTTAACGCGGCAACATCCTCAGTATCCGGTGAGTAATCCAATTTTAAAAACTCGACATTGGAGTTTTGTTCACGTACACGGTTGAGCCAGCCAATTCTCTCCTTGATGCTTGAGGCCTTATCCACCGGAGTCAGCTTGGGATCATCCAGGATTTCCCCCAGGTCCAGACCCGGGTATATGTTGACTAACCGCATGAGTTTAGCGTGTGCAGTACGAATCGTATCAATTTCCGGTTTTTCCAAGCCCGCGGCATTCAAACGGTGAAAGATAGATGTCCCGATGACCTCTATGTTCTT
This sequence comes from uncultured Desulfocucumis sp., assembly GCA_965543975.1. Classification (GTDB taxonomy): domain Bacteria; phylum Bacillota; class Desulfotomaculia; order Desulfotomaculales; family Desulfocucumaceae; genus Desulfocucumis. The sequence continues at coordinate 4,608 of CBEULQ010000200.1, forward strand.
ATCAGACAATTCAGACAGCTCTTTAAGGCGCCCTTCCCTGGTGATGGAAGCAAGTAGAGGATCATTCCGAAGACTGCTCCGGTTGTTCAGTTCGGGATCCAGATGGTCCAACCGTAAAAACCGCTTGAATATCGTGTGAAGGCCTTTTGTTTCTGACAATTCCAAGGTATCGGCGCTGATAAGATCCAAGCCGGGGGCGCTGAAAACCAGGGAATTGCCATCAAAAAGAGGCGCCACCCGTTCGATCTCGCTGGTGAGATCCACCACGTCCACCGGGGCAATTCGTGTAAAAAACGCGTCGGTTGGATAAAGCGCGGCCACCCTGTGGCTGAGAACGTCCGCATAGGCTTCCCGCGTTATATCCTCAGGCAACTCTACGCGCGCTTTGCGAAGAATGGCCAGCCAATCCGCGCTGTCAAAAGCCGCCAGATCACGCAGGCTGCTAAGTTTGCGCCCGCCCAACTTTGTCAGACGTCCCTTTTTCACGGTTTCGGTGAGTTTAACATTTTCATCGAACAAAAGATAAAGATTCACGGTCAACCCCAGCTCTCTGGCCTCGCGATCTTTTAGATCTTTGGCTGCCACCAAAGACTGGAGGGTCGTGTCGTTTAATGTGACAATGGCATGCCCTTTGGCCAGAAGCGCGGCAACTTTGGCCTCATTTAAACCGCTGATTTCTCCGAGCAAATACATTTTAGCCTGTTGGAGTTCACCCTGCACAAGGGGACTATCGACATCCTGACCCATCTCTTTCTTTGTCATACCGTACCTCCCTATAAAATTATCAATCATGTTAACTGTCTACTCTGTTTCCACTACTCCATTTTCAACATT
>CBEULQ010000201.1:0-5432 GCA_965543975.1 uncultured Desulfocucumis sp.
TCCTCACCACGGTGGACTGGTTTACTTTCAGGGCTTCCGCCATACGGTAGGTATTGTCATAACGATCAAAAGCCTTTTGGATCAATTGCCTCTCCACTTCCTCCATAGCCTCGTCCAAAGGGCAAAGATCAAGAACGTAAACACGGTTGTTCATGTTTTCGGCTGAACAAATTATATAATCGGGCAGATGAATGGGCAGTATATCCGCCGACTCTGTGGTAACCACCAGCCGCTCCACTATGTTTTCCACCTCCCGAACATTGCCGGGCCAGTGGTATTTCTCCAAAATATCTTTCGTTTCTCTGGCAAATTTTTTGTTTATGCCGTATTTTTCCTTGAAAATACTCAAAAAATGCTCCACCAGAGGCAGTATATCCTCTCTACGGTACCTTAAGGGCTGAATGTTTAGAGGTATGACGTTCAAACGGTAGAACAGATCTTCTCTGAAGGCTCCCTCTTGCATCATCTGTTTGATATCCCTGTTGGTGGCGGCGATGAACCTCACGTTGACGTCTATGGGTTTGCTGCCTCCCACCCGCATAAGAGACTTTTGTTGAATCACATGCAGCAGTTTCACCTGAAGATTAAGCGGCAGGTCGGCAATTTCATCCAAAAATACAGTCCCGCCGTGGCCAAGCTGGATAAGTCCCTTTTTCCCTTCCTTTTTAGCCCCTGTAAAAGCCCCGGGCTCATAGCCAAACAGCTCCGACTCCAGAAGATTAACCGGTATGGCCCCGCAGTTGATGGCCACGAAAGGACCTGTGGACCGTTTGCTTAGCTTGTGGATTTTGGCGCTGATTATTCCCTTACCCACACCTGATTCCCCGGTAATCAGCACAGTGGAGTCCACCTGGGCCACTTTCTCCACCATTTCCATAAGCTGTTTAGATTGGCTGCTGCGGGCTATTATCTCGTCGCTCTTCAGTTTCTCCATCTGCAGCTGCATAATCTGTGTGCGGTAAGATTCTGCCAGCTTTTCCGTTTCCGTAAGCTTCTGCTTCAGATTAGTTAATTCCGTAACGTCCCGGGAGTTGACTACTACCCTTATTATTTCGCCCTGCTCATTGAAAACAGGGTTGGCGGTTACTATCAGTTCCTTTCCGTTGCGGGTTTTCTGGGCTGATGTTATCCTGCGTTTTTCACTGAATACCATATTTGTTACAGACGGGCGGAAATAGCCTTCCTTTTCCAGCTCCAGAACGTTTTTGCCCACAATTTCCTCGGTAGGTACGCCGTAATATGTTTCGGAAATCTTATTTACCTTGGTAACGATTCCCTTGCCGTCAATTACAAATATTTCATCATAGGAGGAATTAAATATAGCCTCCAGGTCGTCCTTAAGTTCTTTGACCATGGCCAGTTCCTTGGCCATGCTCTCCCATACCGAAATATCCTCGAAAACAGCAATGGCTCCTTGGACTACGCCATCCTTAATTAAGGGAGTCCTGTTGGCTACCAGGGTAACCTGCCCTGCAACAACCTTTTGATTCAACTGAGGTTTCCCCGTGGCAAGCACTTCCATCAGGCCATTAGATGGGAGGACCTCATTTATATAACGCCCCAGGGCACTGCCTGCCTCAATCCCCAGCAATGTTTCGGCAGTTTTGTTGAAAACCGTTATTTCGCCCTTTTGGTTTATTATTACGATGCCTCGGGACATTGCGTCAAAAATTTCCTGTTGCAATTAGCCCACCTCACTGCCGTAGAAAATCCGCCTGCAAAAAAAACAACAGTCATTATAATAATTTCAATTGAATAACCGGAATTCCTTCAAAATTCACCCCTGGCGTATTTTTCATTTAACAGAGGACAACACGCAAGAAGCGTGCCTTTTCAACAAAAACCCCTGTATTCCGCCACAGACAATTCATTTATATTATAATAAAAAAATGCCGTTTAAAGCGGCATTTAAAAAGAAGTAGGGGAATAATCTTCCGAACCAAAGGCTCACTTATATTTATGCCAGTTTATCCTCTATCCGGGACTCGTTAATATTCTTATTTCCCAGCCATCCTCTGAGCTTCATGGCCTCGGTGATCCGGTCGACAGCCAGCAAATAGGCGGCACCCCTCATATCCACATCCCTGCGTTTTTTGAACAGGCCGTATACGCAATTAAAGGCTTCGACCATCCTCCATTCCAGCCGTTTATTAACCTCTTCCTCGGGCCAGTAGTAACCGGCCTTGTTCTGTACCCACTCGAAATACGACACCGTAACGCCGCCGGTGTTGGCCAGCACATCCGGCACCACCAACACCTTGTTCTGGAACAGTATTTTATCTGCGCCCGGGGTGGTGGGGCCATTGGCTCCCTCGGCCACAATTTTTGCTTTGATCACACCTGCGTTTTCCTCTGTAATCTGGTTTTCCAGAGCGGCTGGAATAAGTATGTCGCATTTGAGAGCCAATATTTCGTCGCTATTGATTTCTTTTGTGCCCGGGCAGCCCTTCACAGAGCCTGTTTTATTTTTATGCGACTGCAATAATGCAATATCCAGGCCCATGGGATTGTATGCGCCGCCGGTTGAATCGTTAACAGCTATAACTTTGACACCCTGCTCAACCAGCAGCTTTGCGGCAATGCTACCTACATTGCCGAAGCCCAGCACTGCGGCGGTGGCGCCGTTCATGTTCAGACCAAGGGCTTTGGCAGCTACCCTGACTGTTATGACACAACCCCGGGCAGTGGCCTCCACCCTGCCTGCGGAACCTCCCAAGATCATGGGCTTGCCGGTTATGACGCCAAACTCGTTATATCCCCTTTGCTTAGCAAACTCGTCCATCATCCATGCCATAACCTGGCCGTTGGTGTTGACATCCGGGGCGGGAATATCTATTTCTTCTCCCAGCATCGAAGCGATTGCCCTGGTATATCCCCTGCTGAGCCTTTCCAGTTCGGTGGGTGACATTTTTTTGGGATCGACAATTACTCCTCCTTTAGCGCCACCGTAGGGAATACCCACCACGGCACATTTGAGAGACATCCAGGTGGATAAAGCTTTTACTTCGTCCAGACTAACATCCTGATGGAATCTGATGCCGCCCTTATAAGGACCGAGAGCATTATTATGCTGGGAGCGGTAACCAACAAAAACCTTTACGGTGCCATCGTCCATTTCCACAGGAACTGCTACGGTCATAACCTTGTTTGGTTCTTTGAGCATATCATATACCACCGGCTTAAGGTTAAGCTGTTTGACCGAATCCCTAAGCAATCCCTGAACAATTTCAAAACTGTTGATTTGTTGTTTTCTCAATTTTAGCCCCCCCATCATAACTAAATATTTAGTAATATTAAATTTGCATAAACAATGCCACTAGTTGTAATTGTAAAAAAATAATTTCATTCAATAATAGCGGCATTTTGCTTCTTTGGTGTTAAGGGGCTTTTATCCGGATGAGCCTTCTTTAATGCCTGGCGGCATTCATACTTGAATTTTTAAATGTACAATCAATTCAAAGCAGCTAGCATACTGTATACAAGACAATGCGTTGTCGCATTAATAATTATGCCGAACGGCATCAATTTGCAAAGCCCTGCAAATAATTTCTGTTTTAATTAAAAATTATATCACTATGAAAAATGTTGGAACTAAAAGAAAAAAATGGCGGAAGCTTGTGAAGCGCCCGCCCATTTAGGAGAATAAAACGTATGATTTAGGAAGTAACCGGGCAGCAAATGGCTGCACCGGAAATTTTGACTGTTATTATAACGGATAACCCTGATCGTCCCAGCCCCTGAGCCGGTAATAATTATCCACCAAAATCTGCAGCTCTTCCCTGGTGATAATGTTCTGGCCGTCATTGATCGGCTCGTTAAAAAGTTTGGGCGGCAGTGTATCCTGCTGTTTGGTGGCGCCTTCCCTGGCGTTGAACTGTCGGGTAAGGGTGACGATATTGTTGGCCATCTCCTCCAATTCCTGCTGGGTATACTCCCAGCCCGTAAGGGCTTTGATTAGGGGAATCAGATCTTCCCACTGGTACAGGTCCCTAAAAAATACGCACAGAATAAAAGTATTGAATATTGTAAGTCTGTTTTCGAACTGGATAAATAACTCCGCCTTGCCGTCCGTGGTGGAAGGATCGATCATCCCGGCCAGTTCGGGCTTGTAAAAGGTTGCCCGAAGGTGGCAGGCGCCCCTGGTGGAGGTGGCAAAAGCAAGGCCCATACCTTTAAGCTTCCTGGGATCATATCCTGCAGGCTCAAGACCCTTAACGTGAACAGCTATGTCTTGCAAACCGTATTTATCACTAAAATATTTAATCCCCCGGGCAAGGTCCTCGCCTATTCCGTTCCGGAAGGCCATGTCCTCCAGCAGCCGGGCCACGCCCTTGGCGTCCCCATATTCCAGTTTGTAATCCAGCATTCCCCTTTTTCCGGCTTCAATAACCAGGCCTGCCAGATTGCCCGCGGTTATTGTGTCGATACCCAGGCGGTCACATATGTCGTTAAGATAAAGTATCTCGTCCAGCCTGTCAACACAGCACAGTCCGCCGAAGGAGTAAATTGTCTCATATTCAGGACCTTCAATCCTCAGATCTTTGTACTCCCCTTCTGTAACCACCGTGTCCTTGGCACATGCCAAAAAGCAGGACGGGCAAGAGCGTGCCTTTACCTGGAACTTAAGCTGGTGGGCGTCACCGTTTATTTCCTGCCACCTGTCATAGGAACCGTCGGACCAGTAACGGGTGGGGAACGCCTTGGCTCCGTTCATAATCCCCACCATAACCGGTGTCCCGTAGGTCTGATATGCCTTAACCCCGGGATTGTCTTTAGCCTTTTCCCTGATGCGACCTACGGCTTCTTTGAGCAATTCCGGGTCAGCCGCTTCAGATTTGGCATCCCCGTAAAATATTATTCCTTTTAATTTCTTTGAACCCATAACGGCGCCCATGCCAGTTCTGCCTGCCGAACGCCAGTAGTTGTTTTCCACGCAGGCAAAGGTAACCAATCTTTCCCCGGCAGGTCCGATAACCACAGCCTGGGCGTCCCGTCTTCCGGCGGCAGCTAACAGCGCGTCTTCCGCAGCATAGGTCTCCGTTCCCCAGATCTGCCCTGCATCGTGGAAAAACACCTGCTTGTCGCTAATTTCCAGGTATACCGGGGAAGTAGAAGTTCCCTCAATTATTATGGCGTCGTAACCTGTTCCCCTGATGGCGGGTGCCACCCTACCGCCGGCATAAGATTCAGCGTAAAGCCCCGTTTGGGGTGACTTGGCATATAAGCCGTAACGGCTGGAGCCGGGTACTATGGTGCCGGTGGCAGCGCCGGTGGTAAATATTAATTTATTGTCGGGGCTTAAGGGGTCTACTCCGGTGGGAACGTTGTTTATGAGCAGGTAAGAGCCAAGCCCCTTGCCCCCAAGATATTTTCTCAGGATACTTTCGGGAATTCCTTCAACGGCATAGGATTTATCCGTCAGCTTAATCCTT
>CBEULQ010000202.1:0-5386 GCA_965543975.1 uncultured Desulfocucumis sp.
GGGTATTGTTATCGAATTTATTGGAGTCAGCGTAGGGGTCATACTCACTGCCCTGGGACTGGACATGTTTTTAATTCCCAATAAAATTGCAGCTGGTGGCGTCAGCGGCATAGCCACGGTGCTCCATTACGTGGCCGGGGCACCGGTGGGTATGACTATGCTGGTGCTGAACATACCTCTTTTTTTAATGGGTATATACCGGTTGGGATTAAAATTCGGCTTTCGCTCCCTTTACGGCACTATCAGCCTGTCCATTCTGGTGGATGTTCTTGCTCCCTACCTGCCGGTACTCACCAGGGAACCAATGCTGGCCAGCGTTTTCGGGGGTGTGCTGACAGGTTTAGGATTGGGTCTTACCTTTCGTTTCAGGGGAACAACCGGGGGAACGGACCTTGCGGCGGCGATTCTACGTACTTATACCGGTGCAAACGTTGGACAATTATTATTCCTGGTGGATGCCATGGTGGTGCTGGCTGCGGGATTTGCTTTCAATTCCTGGGAGCTGGCCATGTACGCACTGATTACCATTTTTGTAACGGCCTGGCTTATCGACCTGGTGCAGGAGGGTATAAGCTACGCCAAGGCCTTTTTTATCATTTCCGACAGGTCCGAAGTTATAGGCGATGCGGTGTTGCAACAGATAGACCGGGGCGCCACAGCCCTAAAGGGACGGGGCATGTATACCGGCGCCGACAAGGATATTTTGCTTGTGGTGGTCAACCGTTCCCAGGTAACGTTGCTAAAAGACCTGGTGTACCGGCTAGATCCCAAGGCTTTTGTAATATTGGCCGATGTGCACGAGGTGCTGGGGGAGGGGTTTAAGCCTCTGGTTAAAACACCACGCTAGAGGCCGTTGAAAAACTTCACATGGCACTTTACTCAGGCTCGCCGTACAGTATTAATTGGGGACATTCCTCTGACCCAAAACGATGCTCCAAAGGGAGGTGTGTCCCCTGACCTCTGACCAACCGTACGCTCCGCGCTGTCCGTCTTCGCCTTTCGCGCCATGCTTGTTTTTGAACGGCCTCTAAACCGCTCGTGAATTTCCGTTGGTATTTATAATAAATAATAAGTGGGAGGAAATTGTAACATGCAACCCTACACTGTGGAGGAACTGGAATCAAAAGCAAAGCACATCAGAAGGAAGATTGTTGAGATGGTGGCGGCGGCTGGCTCCGGCCACCCCGGGGGCTCCCTCTCCGCGGCGGATATAGTTACTGCCCTGTATTACAACGTCATGCGCATAGATCCCACAAAGCCTGACTGGCCGGACCGGGATCGCTTTGTGCTTTCCAAGGGGCACGCGGCGCCGGTGCTGTATGCCGCACTGGCCGGGAGGGGCTATTTCCCCGAGGAGGATTTACTCTCTCTGCGTAAACTTGGCAGCCCGCTGCAGGGGCACCCTGACATGAAAAAACTTCCCGGGGTGGAAATGTCCACCGGGTCTCTGGGCCAGGGTCTCTCAGCGGCCAACGGTATGGCCCTGGCGGCTAAGTTGGACGGCAAAGATTACAGACTATATGTTTTACTCGGGGACGGGGAGTCCCAGGAGGGACAAATCTGGGAAGCCGCCATGGCCGCAGCCCACTACAAACTGGACAATGTCACAGCTTTCCTGGATCACAACCGCCTGCAGATTGACGGATGTACTGAGGACGTTATGTGTCCGGAACCGCTGCCGGACAAGTGGCGGGCCTTCGGTTGGGACGTGCAGGTTATCAACGGCCATAATATCAAAGAAATACTGGATGCCCTGGCAAAGGCCAGAGAAGTTAAAGGTAAGCCGCAGATGATTATAGCGGAAACCGTTAAGGGCAAAGGCGTATCTTTCATGGAAAACGAGGCCGGCTGGCACGGGGTGGCCCCCAAGCCCGACGAATTGAAAAGGGCGCTGGAGGAATTAGCATAAATATAGTAAATAATTAAAGGAAAGGCAGGTGTTGAGTCATAGGGACGGTTGAGTCTGCGAGTCAGGGGACGGTTCTTTGACTCACTGAAAAAGTGAGTCAAAGAACCGTCCCCTGACTCGCACGTCCCGTGACTCGTAGATAAATGGGAAAATTAATTGCTACCAGGGAGGCTTACGGAAAAGCCCTGGCGGAACTGGGTAAGGAAGACGGCAGGATAGTGGTTCTGGACGCCGACCTCACCAAGTCGACCAAAACGGCGGACTTCGGGAAGGTTTTTCCGAAGAGGCTGTTCAACATGGGCGTGGCCGAGCAAAATATGATGGGTACCGCCGCAGGCCTGGCGGCGGCGGGGAAAATACCCTTCGCCAGTTCCTTTGCGGTTTTCGCGGCGGGAAGAGCCTTCGAGCAAATCAGAAATTCCATAGCCTACACAAAACTAAACGTTAAGATTGCTGCCTCTCACGCCGGTGTCACCGTGGGGGAGGACGGAGGTTCCCACCAATCGGTGGAGGACATTGCCATAATGCGCAGCCTCCCCAACATGACCGTGTTCGTGCCCGCCGACGCTGCAGAAACAGCCGGTGCGGTAAGGGCTGCGGTGAAAATAAACGGACCTGTATATATCCGCCTGGGCCGTTCCGGTGTGCCGGATCTGCACGGTAAGGATTTTGTATTTGAACCCGGCCGGGCGGTTTTGATGCGGGAGGGTAGCGATGTTACCATCGTTGCCACCGGAATAATGGTTGCTGCAGCCCTGGAAGCGGCGGAATCCCTTGCCGGCGAAGGTATAAATGCCAGGGTGCTGAATATTCACACCATCAAACCCATTGACATTGAAGCTCTGGTTAAAGCGGCAAGGGAAACCGGTGCAGTGGTCACCGCCGAGGAGCACAACATTATAGGCGGTTTGGGCGGGGCTGTGGCCGAGGTGCTGGGAGAGAATTATCCCGTCCCCATAAAGCGGGTCGGCCTGCCCGACGTATTCGGGGAATCCGGAGACCCGAAGGCTCTGCTGGAGAAGTACAACTTGACCCCGGCGGGAATTGCCGGGGCGGTAAGGTCGGTTTTAAAACTGAAGAAATAGCGATAATAAAAGCCCTCCGGAAGCATGACAATTCCGGGGGGCTTTAGTAGGAAGGGGGGGTTATTTAGAAATAACTTTCAATGTGGTCACTTCCCCGTCTTTCAGGGTTAACCTTACCTTCCAGCCGGTATTTAAATCGTCCAGTTCATCCAGACTGTTGCTGGTGTTTACCTGATCCTTGAAGCTGCAGTTGCGGTCAACGTCCAGCCTGAATTTTTCGCCGCTGGACTGCTTGATGGTGATACGGTCATTACTCTCATCTATACTGTATATAGTACCTTCCACGGTGATGTCGTCAGTGTCGTTGGTGACCTCAATTTCCAGGGCTTCATCATCGTCAAAAACGATTGTTACCTCGGCTCCGATCATAATCTCGTCCAGGTCGATATCGTCGCCGTCCCTGGTAATTTCCGTGTCGTCGGTGATCTCAAAGGTTTCTTCGTCGCCGTCCTCGTCCTCAATGGTTATCTCCGGGGTGGAGCCGGTATCCAGGTCGGTGACGGTTCCTTCAATCTCGTCCCCGGAATCGTAGCCTTCGTCGTCAACCACCGTTATTTCCGTGGCCTCTGAGTCCTTCAGTTCTATTTTCACAATCCAACCTTTCCGTATGTCTCCCAGATCGTCAATATCGGCGGAAGTTGCGTCGTTTTCAAAATCGCAGCTTCTGTCCACATCAATGGTAAATTTATTGCCGCTTTCCTGCTCAATTGTTATGGTATCGTCATCCTCGTCTACGGCAGTTACTTCGCCCTCTACGGTAATGTCGTCCGAATCGTTGGTAACCTCAATCTCCAGGGCTTCGTCATCGTTATACTTAACTTTGATTTCGGCTCCGATCATTATCTTTTTTAGGGCTATGTTGCTGCCGTCCCTGGTAATTTCCGTATCGTCGGTGATGTCGTACCTTTTGATGGCCCCCTTATCGGTCTCCACGGTGATCCTGGGGCTGGAGCCCAGATCGAGTTTGATAACCTCGCCCTCAACGTAAACACCGAAGAACCTGTCCTCGCCGCTCACATCTATTTCCAGGGCCTGGCCCTGATAGGATATTACCTTAACTTTGTCGCCGGATTTCAGATCACTAAGGGAAATGTTATCGGCGCCGCTGATGATGGTTTCACCGCTCTTCAGAGTATAGTTGTAGCTGCCTCCGCTGTCGGAAATTTTCAAAGAACTGGAGTTAACCGACTGCACGGTTCCCTGGGTGGATACGGTGGGCAGTATTTGAATGCTTAACACCTGGCTGCCCTTTATCTGAGCCGTCACGTATTTACCAGTGGTTAAAGCCGAAAGGGAAGTTATGCCGGTGTCGTCCTTAACCACCAGGCCCGGCGCCAGTGTGTAATTCTTGCCGCTGTAGGTTCCGTAAGCGATGGTGATGCTGGCGCCGGTTGTTCCGGGAGCGGAAGTTACTTTGCCCGTTACCGTTGTGTCAGGCACCAGGCTTTCCGCCGGTGGCGCATTTAATATTTCCACATATTGTATTGTCCCTGTGCCCGTTAGGGCCACCACCACGGAAGTTCCGTATTTTATATCTGCCAGGGCGGCGGCGGAGCTATCCTTGAATAGCGCCGGCTTGTCGGTGAGAATTTTTTGCAGCGTCGTACCATCGGTTTTTCTCATTACCATTAGGCCGGTGGTGGGATCAAAACTGACCACCGTTCCCGTGACCAGCCGGTCGGCTCCGTATTGGAACCAGCCGTCCTGGGCCAGCTTGGCCATCAAGGCCGCCATCTGGCCCCTTTTCATGATCTGGTTGGGACCGAACTGGTTGCCACCCAGGCCGGTCATTATATTTTTTTCGGTTACCGCGGCCACATATGGTTTATACAGTTCTAGTATGGAACTCTTATCCGAATAAGTCAGTTTTGCAGGGTCGCCCTTTATATTCAGTGCCACCGCCACCAGGGTGGCCACTTCCGCCCGGGTGATGGGGTCCCGGTATTTCAACGCAGGAACGTATTCCTTGCTGATCAATCCTTTCTGGGCGGCCAGCACCAGATAGCCCTCACCCCAGGTCATTCCCTTGGGCATGGTGATTCCGCTGCCCTGGGCCTTTGTTTTCAACGCCTGGTCCTCCAATCCCATGGCCCTGATGATGACGGAAATGGCTTCCAGCCTGCTCATTAGGCCCTCCGGTTTGAAGTACCCTCCCGGGTACCCCGTCATCAGTCCTATGGCGGAAGCCTTTTCCACCACCTGCAGGGACCAGTGGCCCGTGGTATCCCTGTATGTTTTACCGGGTGTAACGGCGCCCTCCGCAGTCAGCGGGGTCATTATCGCAGATACTGCAAAGGCAGCGGAAAAACCGGCGGTAATTACTTTTTTAATCAATTGACATCCTCCTAACAATGTTTGGGGACACACCTTTTCAGGTTATCTAAAATCCTTA
>CBEULQ010000203.1:0-5383 GCA_965543975.1 uncultured Desulfocucumis sp.
CGCCATCAGCACCCACCCGCAACACTTCGAAGCCGCTGTCCGGTCCCTGCGCGCACTCGAAAACGCAGCCTAGCCCCGGCGGGATGACCGTTGCCCAGTCTTTTACGAAAGTCCCCAACCTGACGGCTGTAATTGGTCATAGTATCTCTTCTATTTCCATTGCCGCAGCCAATATATATGAGAACGCGGGCATTGTCATGCTTTCTCCCTCAGCAACCGCCCCTGCCCTCACCCAAAAGGGGTATAAATATATTTTCAGAAATATTCCCAGTGATGAAGAGATTGCCAGGCAATTGACCTTATATGCCGCCAAACAGGGCCACCGGCACATGGTGATATACTATTCCGATGATTCTTACGGGATTGGCCTGGCCAATTCATTGGAGAACCACGCGAAAAATGCGGGCATTGAAATTGTCGACAGGTTTTCCTATTATGCCGATGCAAGAGACCTTGATAGACTAAGCGCCAAATGGAAAGCCCTTGATTTTGACGGTATTTTTGTAGCCCATTATATGCCTGACGGAGCGCAGTTTATTGCCGACGCGGCGAAGGCAGGCGTATCAGTGCCATTTTTTGCCGGTGACGCCATGGACACGCCGGAGCTTTACCAGGTTGCCGGGAAAGCTGCGGAAGGCACCGTGGTCGGTACAATTTTCAATTCCCGGGACCCCAGGGAAGAAGTCAAATCTTTTATCAGCAATTTTAATAGCAGATATGGTAAGATGCCCACTTCTGAAGCGGCCCAGGGTTATGACGCTGTTAATCTGCTAGCCGGGGCCATCGAAGCAGCCGGCTCTGCAAGCCCTACGGCAGTTGCGCAAAAACTGAGGACTTTTAAGAACAGGCCCGGGGTGGCCGGCTTTCACACCTTTGCGGACAATGGAGACGACATGGGAGAGCTGGTTGTAAAAAAAGTGGTTAAAAACGGCCAATTTGATTATATCAATTAGTCTAAAATGAATTGCCGCAAAGCTTAATAAAGAGGTGGCTTTACGCATGGCACAGGGTTTGTTCCGCAAGGTGGCGCTGGACAAGCTTTCATCCCCCGAGCAACTGGATCAGCTAATAACGGTGACTACGCCAAGGGCCTGGTTTGCGCTGCTGGCAATCGCGTGTATTCTGGCAACTACTGTTCTGTGGGGTATTTTCGGGAGTATCCCCACCAGAGTAAACGGGCAGGGAGTTATAACCAATAGTTTTGGCATATACAACATGGTCGGCAGCAGTTCCGGCCAGATTTCCGATATCAGGATTGATGTGGGAGACCATGTCAAAAAGGGAGAAGTAGTGGCCAGAATCGATCAGCCCCGGCTGGCGGAACAAATTAACGATTTGAAAAAAGCACTGACGCAGCTGAAAAACCTTGACCGGAACGGTATAAAAGAAGGCGATGACAGAAACATAGGATCGGAGCTAGCAGATTTGTACGGTTTAACCCAAAAAATTACCGAAGCCAAAGAGACCCTTGCCATTGCGGAGGCCAACTATAAAAATGCCATATCGGGACAGGCGCACGACATCCGGATGGCGGAAATAAGTCTGGAGCAGGCCCGGGTCAGTGAACAGGTCAAAAAAAGTTATCTTGATAAAATAATTGTTCTTTACAGGAACGGCACTGTTTCAGAGAACGATCTTATAAATGCCCAAAGGGATTTTGACTTGCAGCACCTGGCAGTGCAATCTGCCCAGGCGAACTTAAACAAGCTGACAGCCGGCGATTGGCAGGACACCGCAATTGATTACAGGGAAAAACTTGAACAGGCTCAGCTTTCGCTGCAGATGCTGGAGGGGCAGTTTAACACAACCAAGGCGACAAAAACTGCTGAAACCGAAGATAAAATTAAAGAATTGCAGGATGAGCTGATCTCATCCTCGGAGATAGTGGCGCACGTGGATGGCCGGGTGGTGGAAGTAATGGTCAATAAGGGAGATATGGTCCAGCCCGGAGCACGTCTATTTAGCCTGGAGCGCGAGGGAAGCACAATCAAACAGGAAGCGGTGCTGTATGTCCCGGCGGAGGAAGGAAAAAGAATTTCACCCGGGATGGAGGCGCTTATTTCTCCCAGCACAGTGAAAAAGGAAGAATACGGCTACATATTAGGCAGGGTGACCTCGGTGTCGGAGTATCCCGCCACCAGCCAGGATATGATGCATACCCTGGGCAATGAAGGGCTGGTGTCAAATCTGACGGGGCAGAGCGCGTCCCTTGAAATTCATGTGGACATTACCATGGACGACTCCACCGTAAGCGGGTTTATGTGGACATCTACCGGCGGGCCGCCGCAAAAAATTCTCAGCGGCACACTTTGCGGCGGTTCTGTGACCATCAGTGAAGAGAGGCCTATCGGTATGGTCATACCTGCCCTTAGAAAAGTTCTTTATATTAGCTAGTTCATTTGCAACGGGGGTTGGCGGGTGAGGGAAAAGCAGATTAAACGGGCAAAGGTTCCCACCGTGCTGCAAATGGAGGCGGTGGAATGCGGGGCGGCTTCCCTGGCCATGATCCTGGCTTATTATGGTAAATACGTGCCCCTGGAAGAGATGAGAATTGCCTGCGGAGTTTCCAGGGACGGCAGCAAGGCCAGCAATATCCTTAAGGCGGCGAGAAATTTCGGGCTGGAGGCAAAGGGCTACCGCAAGGAACCTGAAGACCTGAAGACTATGCAATTTCCGGTGATCATTCACTGGAACTTCAATCACTTCGTGGTGCTGGAGGGCTTTGACCGGGGGTATGCCTATCTGAACGACCCCGGCAGCGGCCCCAGGTCCGTTCCCGAAGAGGAGTTTGAACAGTCCTTTACAGGAGTTGTGCTGACCTTTGAGGTGGGGCCTGATTTCGAAAAAAACGGCGGCAGGCCCAATGTGGCAACAGCCTTAACGAAGCGGCTGAAGGGATCTGAATTGGCCCTGACCTATGTCATTCTGGTGGGGTTGGCCCTGGTTATTCCGGGCCTGGTTATTCCTGTTTTCTCCAAGATATTTGTTGACGACATATTGCTGGGTGGGAAAGGGAGCTGGCTGGGGCCACTGCTGCTGGGGATGGCTCTTACTGCAGTCCTGCGGGGCGTCCTTACCAGGATCCAGCAGTATTACCTTTTAAGGCTGGAAACCAAAATAGCCTTAAGCACTTCCGCCCAGTTTTTGTGGCATGTGCTTTGCCTGCCGGTGGAGTTTTTTAGCCAGCGTTATGCCGGCGACATAAGCTTGCGGGTGCAGAGCAATGACCGGGTGGCCCAGCTCCTGTCCGGCCAGCTGGCCACAAATGCGTTAAATCTTGTAATGATTATTTTTTATTTTGCCCTGATGGTTCAGTACAGCCTTGTATTAGCCCTGGCCGGGGCGGCGGCCGCCGTTGTCAACATTTTATATTTGAAATATGTTTCCCGCCGCAGGGTGGATCAAAACCTCAAACTACAGCTGGATCGGGGCAAGCTTAACGGCACCTCCATGTCCGGCCTGCAGATTATAGAAACCCTGAAAGCCACCGGGTCGGAGTCGGACTTTTTTGCCAAGTGGTCCGGATTTCAGGCCAAAACATTAAACGCTGAGCAGGAGACGGGTGTTTCCACCCAGTTTTTATCGGCCATGCCAACCTTTCTGTCCACCCTCACCAATACCGTGGTTTTAGTTTTGGGCGGCTTTCTCATTTTCAGAGGGGAGTTGACCATAGGCATGCTGGTGGCCTTCCAGAGCCTTATGACCAGCTTTTTGGAGCCTGTTAACGGGCTGGTCTCCCTGGGCAGCCAGCTTCAGGAAATGGAAGGGGACATGAGCCGCCTGGACGATGTTTTGCGGTACCCGGTGGACGGGCAGACCAAAGAGGACTTGCCGGGTGATGGCAGCAATAATTATCACCATAAATTGGAAGGACACCTGGAGCTCCGTGATTTGACCTTTGGCTACAGCCGGCTGGAGCCGCCGCTCATTGAGAATTTCAGCTTAAAACTGGCTCCCGGCGCCCGGGTGGCCCTGGTAGGGGGATCGGGCAGCGGGAAATCCACGGTGGCAAAACTGGTTTCAGGAATATACAGGCCATGGTCCGGAGAAATACTGTTTGACGGAAAGTCCCGGAATGCCATACCCCGGGCGGCTATAAACAATTCACTGGCGCTGGTGGACCAGGACATATTTCTGTTTCAGGGGACGATTCGCGACAACCTTACCCTGTGGGACAAGACAGTGTCTGAATTTGATATGATCCGGGCGGCAAAGGACGCCTGCATTCACGGCGATATCACCTCCAGGGCAGGCGGCTACGAACATCTGCTGGACGAGGGGGGCAGCAACTTTAGCGGCGGCCAGAGGCAGAGGATGGAGATTGCCCGGGCCTTGACCGGCAATCCCTCCCTATTGGTTATGGATGAGGCCACCAGCGCCCTTGACCCAATGACGGAAAAACTGGTGGATGAGGGAATTCGCCGGCGCGGCTGCACCTGCCTGATCGTTGCCCACCGTTTGAGCACCATCAGGGATTGTGATGAAATTATAGTTCTGGAAAGAGGGAAAATTGTGCAGCGCGGAACTCATGATGAGCTGAAGGATATTGACGGTCATTACGCGGAGCTGATCAAGGCCGTATAGGATAACAGGAAATGCTGGTGGCTATGATGATGGAGAATTCTTTGTATAAGGAAGGCACCACAGTTGAGCTGGAGGGAAACAGGCCTCTTTTGCTTACCGATCCGGGCGGTGTGTGGGTGGTTTTGCAGGGGAAGGCAGCTGTTTTTTCGGTCCGGATTATTGACAGTGAAAACTGGGGCGCCAGAGACTTCTTATTTGAGGTTGGGGCAGGGGGATTATTATTTGGCCTCAGGCCGGAAGGCGCAGACCGGAAATACGGTCTTTTGGCCTCAGGGTTGCCCGGCACTCGCCTGTTGAGGATAGATCCGGCCAGGTTTCACCAACTGACGGGGCAGTCTGCTGACGGGGCAATGCTGGTCCGCCTGATTGGAGGCTGGGTTAATGCCCTGGTTGGTGACACTGCTGACGGGGCAATACCTGAGATCCGGTTTAACCACTCCACTAAAGAAGTAATATGGGTTAAACATCCAGCCTTCGGGGACGGGCTTATAACACTGGACCAATTTCACGGCCTGGCCCTGGGGGCCATCATCGACCGCCTGCGAAAGCAAAGGCAGGCAGAAAAACAGCGCCTGGGGGAAAAAGAGAAGAATAACCGGCTTTTTTTTGAAAGCGCCCTCAAGGGAATACTGTCTGTAACCGAAACAGGCCGCAAAGAAGAGACGCTGGAAGAAGTTGAGGACGAACCCCTGCTGGCGGCCTGCCGGCTGGTGGGAAGGGCGATGAATATTGAGATTGTACCTTCCCCGCAGGCCGGAAAAGGGATATTGGAAAAGGATCCGCTGGAGGCCATTGCCCT
>CBEULQ010000204.1:0-5373 GCA_965543975.1 uncultured Desulfocucumis sp.
AAATGAATATATTTTTTATATTCAAATGTCTGAATATTGCGTAAATTCAGGTGTCTGCTGAAGGGGGGGATAATGGAAGCCGCAGTAAAAAAATAATAAGTGCTCCTGTCAAGGAAAAGAATTTGAAAAGGAGGAATTTGGCAGTGAAAAGAAGGGCGTCGCACATCTGGATGGCAATTTTGGCAATAATCCTTATGCTTGGTGCTGTTGGCTGCGGCGGAAAAGTATCTGATCAGGGAAAGGCGGATGCAGGAAAAGCTGATAAAAAAGCGGCGGCCGCGCCAATAGTGATCGGGTTACCCACAGCGCTAGGGTCTATTGAGGGACAAGACGCTATCAAGATCGTGCAGATGGCGGTGGAAGAGATAAACGCCAGGGGAGGCGTTAATGTAAAAGGGGAAAAACACCCTCTGGAGGTTGTGTCCATTGACACCAGGGAGCACGAGCCAGGTGTGCCCGTTAATGAAGCCCTGGCGGCACTGGAAAAACTCATCTCCGAGAAAAAGCCCAATGCCATAGTAGTAGGCGCTTTCCGTTCAGAGGTCTTGCTGGCATCAATGGACCTCATCGCCAAGTATAAAAAACCATATATCGGCACTATAGCCATGACCCCTGTTTCTCAGCAAAAAATAACAGAAAAATACGATAATTACAAGTATATCTTCCGGCTGTGTCTGAATGCCAAATATATGGTTGAGTATTTAACTAAAACCATAGAGTTTACCGGCAAGGAGTTTGGTTACAAGAAGGCATACATAGTTGTTCAGGACGTACTCTGGGCCAAGGGGGCCGGCGGCGGAGTGGAAAAGTGGCTTAAGGAAAACGGCTGGGAAGTGGTGGGCTTAGATGCATATCCCACAGGCTCCTCCGATTTTTCCTCGACCCTGAGCAAGGCCAAGGCGGGCGGCGCCCAGGTGATCGTGCCTATTTTCGACATGCCCCAGTCGGGCATCCTGCTGAAGCAGGCCAGGGCCATGAAGGTGCCGGCGCTGGTAGTGGGGAGTGTCGGGCCTGCCGTTTCGCAGAGTTCCTGGAAGACCTATGAGGGTGAAGTGGAAGGCTTGGTTAACCTCCAGATGGAAATAGGTCCCCTGCCGCTGAAGGCGGTGCCCAAGTCGGTGCAGTTTAACGAAAACTACGCCAAGAAGTACGGCCAGGAGACCGCCGACAAGCTGAGCGGACATGGGCCGGGGCCGTCCTACGACTCCGTCTACGTGCTGGCCGATGCCATCGAGCGGGCCGGATCGCTGGACCCGGACGCCATTGTCAAGGCTCTTGAGACTACCGACATGGAGGGGTGTATCGGCAGGATAAAATTCGGCAACGACCACCAGGCAATATACGGCACCGACCCGAAAGAAACCGCCGTTGGTGCTTCCTACCAGTGGAAGTCACCCGGCGTAAGGGTGCCGGTGTTCCCCGATGTGGCGGCTGAAGGCAAGATCGAGCTGCCGCCCTTCATGAAAAATTAGCTGATATAAGTGAGCCTTGGGTTCGGAAGGGGTTATTCCCCTACCGAACCCAAGAGTGAACTTTGACTTTTGACCAATTGACTTTAGACCTTGGACTGAACAGTCAGGAGGATAAAATGCCGTACAAAAAAGGTGATGACTCATGGATATTCTAACAATAATCATATTTGGACTGGTAAACAGCGCCGTCCTTGCGCTGACGGCCATGGGCTTCAGCCTGACCTTCGGGCTAAGTGGAGTGGCCAATTTTGCCCACGGGGGGCTGTATATTTTTTCCGGGTACATTAGCTGGTTACTTTTCAACTCCCTGGGGCTTTCCTTCATGGTATCGACAATACTGGCCGTGGTGATGGCGGGGATTGCGGGAGCACTAATCTACCGCATGGTAATCATGCCCGTACGTGGGATAGTCCTGTCCGAGGTCATCGCCACTTTCGCTGTGGGCGTGGCCATACTGGAACTGTTTCGCTGGTTGGGCTTTGTGACATACGAATTCAACCTGCGCCCCTTTATCAAGGGAAGTGTGGAGATAGCCGGGGTGGCTCTGGATTATCAGCGGCTTTTAATAATAGGCATAGGACTGGCCGTGGCGGGGATTTTGTGGTACTTTACGCACCATACCAAAATGGGTCTGGCCATTAGGGGAATGGCTCAGAATGAATATACCGCGCTGTCCATTGGGATTGAGTCAGACTGGGCGGCGACATTAAGCCTGGCCCTTGGCGGGGCGCTGGCGGCGGTGGCAGCTCTGACCATTTTGCCCCTGGGGATCATATCCATCAATATCGGGTATGACGTGCTGCTAATAGCCCTGGCTGTAACTGTTCTGGGGGGACTGGAAAGCACCACCGGAATGATCGTGGGCGCGCTGATTCTCGGCTTCGCCATGACTATTACCAGCAACTTATTTGGCCCTCAGTGGATGGAGGCCGTTTACCTGGGAGCCATTGTCCTGGTCCTGGCATTTAAGCCGTCGGGGCTGTTCGGCAAATCAAAAGAGCTGGAGGAGAGGGTATAATGGTTAATCCCGGGTATAGGAAAGAGAGACTGGACCGGGGAATAAAGGTCAGGTCCGACGATATATTTGCTATTGCTTCCTTTCGGGAAACAATGTATTTGGCAGGTCCCCGTTTGGCCGTTATTGTTTTATTGCTTGTTTTTCCTCTGCTAAAAGGTCAAATGGGACAATATTGGCAAAACGTTATGCTGATCACCTGCACTATTACACTTTTGGCCCTGAGCTGGGACTTTCTGGCGTCGGTGGGCTTGGTATCCCTGGGGCAGGCTTTGTTCTTCGGCATTGGGGCCTATATGACGGGATTTCTCAGCCGTAGTTTAGGCTGGCCTCCGCTTGTAACCATCCCCGTGGCCACTGTGGCGGGAGCAGTTCTGTGCACCATAATACTTTTTCCCATCCTGCGGCTGCGGGGAATATACTTTGGCCTGATTACCTTTGCCCTTCCGCTGTTGCTGATGCGCATGATTGAGGCCACCAAGGTACTAGGGGGGACAGAGGGTATGAGTGGCCTGCCCCCGCTGCCCAATATTACCTTAGAACTTTATATTGTAATATCCGCGGCCATGGTTTGCATATTCAGCTACAAAAGGCTGATGGAAACCGATTACGGCCTGGTACTACAGGCTATCCGTGATAATGACAGGTCGGTATTGGCTTCCGGCATCAACATACAGTGGTATAAAGCCCAGGCTGTGTTTATTGCAGCCATACCAGGTACCTTTGCCGGGGCATTTTTAACCCACCACTACCAGTTTGTAGGTATGCCGGCATTTGCCCTGGATTATTCAATTCTTCCTTTAACCAGTGTTATCATCGGAGGTCCGGGTAGTTTTGCCGGCGCCATGCTGGGAGCTTTCATACTGATTCCCCTCTCAGAGTTATTAAGGGCTTTCGGAACCTTAAGGGTGGTTATCTACTGTGCGTTTTTGCTGATTTTTGCCATTGGTTTGCCTGAAGGGTTATTCCGCTTTATCCAGAGGAGATATCACCAGTTTGAAAGGACGGTATCCATGGAGGAGGGTAAGTCATGAGCCGCGAGCCCATTTTAAGAGTAACCAATCTTTGCAAACGTTTTGGCGGGGTAAACGCTGTGCACAACGTCAGCTTCGACCTTTACCAGGGGGAAACCCTGGGAGTTATAGGTCCCAACGGATCGGGAAAGAGCACCCTTATAAACCTGATCACGGGTTTTGTCAAGCCTGATTCCGGGAGTGTATTATTCCGGAATCAGAACATCACCGGCATGGCCCCGGACAAGATAGTTACACGGGGTATCGCGCGAAGCTTTCAGCTGGTAAGGCCCTTTTACAACATGCCGGTGTACAAAAACCTGATTATTCCTCTGTATTCGCCCCGGGTGAGGAAACTAACAGGGGGAAAATACGGAGACAGGGATGAAGTGGCTGTTCACCTCCTGGAGGATGTTGGATTTGAAAGGGATTCAAATGTGCCATATAAATCCGCCGGAACTCTTCCCCACGGATATATGAAGCGCCTTGAACTGGCCAGGTGCTTATCCCTTGACCCGGACTTAATAATTCTAGACGAGCTGTTCTCGGGCATGAGCATGTCGGAGATATCCAGCATACAGCCGCTTCTGGAAAAGACCAACAGGGAAGACGGGAAAACACTTATTATGGTGGAGCACAGGTTGCGGGAGCTTTTCAGGGTTGTAAACAAGATCATTGTTCTCAATTTCGGGATGAAAATTGCAGAAGGGACGCCGGCTGAAGTTATGGAAGTGGAAGATGTAAGGAAGGCGTATCTGGGAAGTGAGGTGGAAACCGGTGCTTGAAGTCAAAAATTTGATAGTGTATTACGAAAATGCCCTGGCCATTAACGATCTCAGCCTGGAAGTAAAAAAAGGCGAAGTCGTGGGGATTTTCGGTTCCAACAGCGCCGGAAAGACTACCTTGATGAATACTATTGCCGGTTTAATGCAGCATACCCAGTACAGGGAGCAAAGAAAGGGTGGGCAAAGGATTACCATTGCCGGCGAGATAAACTTTGAGGGAGAGAATATTATCAATAAAAGACCCAGTTACAGGGTAAACAAGGGTATTGTCCTTTGTCGGGAAAGACACCCGGTTTTCAGGGACTGCACCGTGGAGGAAAACCTCAGGCTGGGCGGATACCTGCGTAAAAGCAGTGAAATCAGGGAAGGGATTGAACTTGCCCTCGGGCTGTTTCCTCCTTTGAATAGGCTGATGGGCAAAAAGGCCGGTATGTTGAGCGGCGGAGAGCAGGAAATGGTCGCCATCGGCATGGCTTTGGTAGCCCGACCCAAGCTGCTGCTGATGGATGAGCCGCTGCTTGGCCTAAGTCCCGCAATGCAGCAGGAAGTGGTGCGAGCTGTCAGGGAGATACGGTGGGAAGGAGTAACCATCATCCTGGCCGAGCAGTACGCCAGACCAATTATGCCGGTTATAGACCGGGGGTACATTATTGAAAACGGCACCCTGATCATTACCGGCACCGGGAAAGAACTGATGGATAACCCGGAAGTTAAGTCTGCGTACTTCGGTGTATAGCGAGGAGGGGTAATAATGTCCGGTCAAGAGTACGGGCTTATTTATGAAGCTTTTTGTGACACTGCAAAAAAATTTCCCGGTAAAACCGCTTTACTTTACCTGGGACAAAGATTCACCTATAACAGGCTGAAAGAGATGACCGATCAGTATGCCGGGGTCTTAAGCAAATTGGGTGTGAAAAAAGGGGACAGGGCAATTATATACCTTCCGCACGTTCCCCAATGGGTTATAACCTGGATGGCCCTACAAAAACTAGGCGCGGTGGCCGTTCCGGTAACGCACTTTTACGGGCCTGCCGACCTGAAGTATATTGCCATCGACAGCGGGGCAGAAACAATTTTCTGCATGGACA
>CBEULQ010000205.1:0-5368 GCA_965543975.1 uncultured Desulfocucumis sp.
GGCCCGTGACGGGGTGGCCCGCCTGGTTTACCTGGGAGGCGGCACCATAACCGACAGGGGTTACTATGACCTCCGCCTGATGGATACCAAGGCCAAGATCGGTGAACTGGATGAGGAGTTTGTTTGGGAGCGGAGCGTGGGCGAAACCTTCATGCTGGGCACCCAGATCTGGCGGATTATACGCGTTACGCATAATGATGTGGAAGTGATTCCCGGTGATCAGACAATTAACATCATACCCTTCTGGCGGGCGGAAGAGCAAAACCGGGATTTCTATTATTCCGAAAAAATAGGCCTCTTTTTGGAAGAGGCGGATCAAAACCTGGAAACTGAATCGTTCGCGAATCAGCCGGTGTTCAAAAACTCCTGGTCCGCATATGCGGTGAAACGGCTCATTGAATTTCTCAAACGGCAAAAAGAAGCAACGGGCCAACCCCTGCCCCACCGTCATCATATATTAATTGAACACTTTTCCGACCCCCTGAACACCGCGGACAGCAAACAGGTCATTGTGCATACCCTTTGGGGCGGCAGGGTCAACCGTCCTTTGGCCATGGCTTTGGCTGCCGCCTGGGAGCAAAAGTTCGGCTACCCTCTGGAGATTTATGTCGGCAATAACAGCATCATGTTAATGCTGCCCCACAATTTCGCGCCGATGGATCTTTTCTCTCTTGTCTCGGCCCAAAATCTGGAGAATCTTTTGCGGAGCAAACTGGAAAGCTCAGGCTTTTTCGGAGCCAAATTCCGGGAAAACGCGGGACGTGCGCTGCTGTTGCCCAGGGCCAATTTCAAAAAGCGCATGCCCCTGTGGCTCAACCGCCTAAGGGCCAAAAAACTGATGGCAGCGGTCGCTCCATATGCCGATTTTCCGATCATGCTTGAGACCTGGCGCACCTGCCTTAAAGACGAATTCGATTTGGAAACGGCCAAACAACTGCTGGACGAAATGAACGACGGCCGGATCAGTATAAGTGAAACAGTTACCCACCACCCGTCTCCCTTTGCATCAGATGTGATCTGGCGCCAGACCAACAAATACATGTATGAAGACGATACCCCTTTTTCCGATCAGCAGCCGGGTCTGAGCCGGGAGCTATTGAAAGAGCTGGTGAACGCACCTCATTTACGGCCCGAAATCCCGGTGGCATTAGTTCGGGAATTGGACGGTAAACTTAAGCGGACCGCCCCGGGGTATGCGCCTACTGATGGCGAGGAACTATTGCTCTGGATCAAAGAACGCCTTTTCATACCCGCTGATGAAGCAGCCTCCCTCTTCGCCGCCATGGAACGGGATCACCTGGCAACCGGGCACACTTTAACCTTAGAAAAAATTAAGCACACCCTGGGGGATAAGGTGGCCTGGTTACACCTGCCGGGGGCGGAACAGCCGGGCTTGTGCGCCCTGGAAATGTTACCGAAGATCGCCGTCAGCCTGGGGATCGGCTTTTCGGGCCTTAACCTGAGCCCATTAATCCCTCAGGCAGCCGGCCAGCTGTCGGCAGGCTTGAACAAGGCTGCTGCCCTTTTTGAACAGGAGACGGACGCGGAGCTCGGGGAATTCGGAAGCGATACCGCCCTTTTTGTGAACCAGTGGTTGTCCTACTACGGTCCCGTACCTCGGGATTTTGTCAGCCGGCGCCTTTGTTTGCCGGCTAAAGTTTGGGCGGCCGTGTTGGTCACCCTGTTGGAAGAAGAATGTATCGTGGCGGATGTGCTTACCCAGGGAACCGACGAAGAAGATATATGTGACCGTGAAAATTTGGAGCGTTTGTTTACAATGGCCAGGCGTGCCCGCCGGCCGGAATTCAAGCCTTTGCCGGTGACGATGTTGCCCTTGTTTTTGGCGACTTACCAGGGGGTTGTGGAAAAAGGAACCTCCATGGAGGATTTACAAACGTGCCTGGAACGATTGTTTGGTTTTGTCTGCCAGGCCCATCTTTGGGAGGAAACCATCCTGCCCGCCCGTATGGAACCTTATTATACCGCCTGGATGGATAGCCTCATGCAAACCAGTGATCTGATTTGGTTTGGCCGCGGCAACAAGCGGGTGGGCTTTTGCCTGCGCGAAGATCTGGAGCTGTTCCCTCCCGGCGAAGAGCGTCAGGGAGAAGAAGATGAAGCGCAGGCGCTTTTTCCGGATCCGTGGGGAAAATACGATTTCTTTGCGCTCAGCCGGCATACGGGTTTGCCCAGCGATGTTTTGACCCGGAAGTTATGGCGGCATGTTTGGCAGGGCAGCATCACCAACGATAGTTTCGCCGTGTTACGCAGGGGCATCCTGACCAAATTTACACCCTTCCAAACGGAGGACAAGCGTGGTTTCGGCCGCCGCGCGGGATACAACCGCTGGTCCGCTTCGCGTCCTTTACAGGGCAACTGGTTTGCCTTGCCGGAAAGCGAAGAGCGGGATATCATTGAGCGGGAGGAGATGGTCAAAGAAAGGATCCGCCAACTTTTTATGCGCTATGGCGTGCTTTTCCGCGAGCTGGTCCAGCAGGAATTGCCCGGGATGCAGTGGCGGAGTATTTTTCGTACGCTGCGTCTCATGGAGTTTTCCGGGGAAATTTATGCCGGGCATTTTTTTGAACAAATCACCGGTTTACAGTTTGTCTCTATGGAAGCAAACCGTTTCTTGCGGAGAGGACTAAACGAGGAAAATATTTATTGGCTGAACGCGGCTGACCCGGCATCGCCCTGCGGGCTCAAGCTGCCCGGTTTGGACGAAGACCTTCCCACCCGTCTATCGACCAATTTTGTCGTGTTTCATGGCACCCGGTTGAAAGTAGTGGCCAAACGTAACGGCAAAGATCTTTTGATCAAAACCGGACCCGATGATCCGGCTTTACCAGCGTATTTTGTTTTTTGCAAAACTCTCATAACGCGTGAGTTTAATCCATTAAAAAGTGTAATCGTAGAATCCATTAACGGCCGGCCTGCCCTGGAAAGCCCCTATAAAAAAGCTTTACAAAGTATCGGTTTTACCAGCGAGTACAAAAGTCTGATATTGAGACGACAATATTAGGCAGGGGTGTCAGGAGAAGATCACCTTGATCTTTTTTATAAACCTCTCTGTGGAGTGGAATGTCTAGCAGTCATGAGGAATTATCCCTGGAGGTAGATCCTCAGTCCAAGGACTATAAGTGGTTTGGGTTAAATTTCGAACGCTTGAGTAGGTGACCACTTTCGAATGAAGTTTAAAAAGGTAATTACGGTTGGATAATAGTGTTGGTCTTTTATTAGTATTGCAGAAAAGAAAATTGGAATTTGCAGTTCACTACTATTAACAACTTTGAGGATTCCTGCAGAAAGCTCCATTGATATAGCATACCTGGAAACAAAAGCAATTCCTACGCCCTCCGCAACCAAACGCTTTATCGCTTCGGTACATCCGATTTCCAACTTTTTATTAAAAACGATTTTGCGGGTATCAAAAAAATGTTCCATAAAAAACCTGGCCGCAGAACCTTTTTCCCTCCAAATAAGGGTTTCACCGACAATGTCTTCGGCCGAAACACTTTTTTTATCGTGAAGAGGGTGTTCTGAAGAAGAGATCATTACAAGTTCATCCTGGAAATAAGGTTCGGCATGAATAATCGTGTTTTTTACAGGCCCACCGACCAAACCAATGTCAATTTCCTTCTCCGCGACCAGCCTCTCAATATCTTCACTATTTCCCATTTTTATAGTGATGTCAATATTAGGGTATCTTTCTTGAAATGCTCTTAACACTGGAGGAAGCACATAACTTCCGACAGTTGTACTGGCACCAATTAAAACATTGCCCCGCTCCAAATCCTTAAACTGGGACACTGCACGTTCAGCCTGCTCTGCAAGGTCAAATATACGGTCGGCATAATCGTATAGGCTACGGCCAGCATCGGTAAGCTCCACTCTACGGCCCCGTTGAATAAAGAGTTCAAGGCCAAGGCTTTTCTCTAAAGCCGCCACCTGCCTTGACACGGCTGGTTGACTTAATGCCAATTCTTCCGCAGCCCTTGAAAAATTAAGGTGTTTAGCAACGATATAAAAAGTCTTTAATTGGTAAAAATTTAACTCTGACAACGGTCGTACTACCCCTTTTTCAGATTATCTATAACCGTGGCGCATAGCATGTATGCATATTATTCATTTGTATTATAGCTCCTTCCATGATAGCCTGTAAACATATAGAAAGAAGAGGAGAGGTACCTTGAAAAACCAATTTCCCAATATTAATTTAACCTCATATTCACCTGGGTCCGGGTGAGCTTGCAAAATAGGTCCGGCGGACCTGACTCAGATTCTGCGTTGCTTGCCGCCTGTTAAAGACCTGAACGTCCTGGCAAGCCGGGATGATAATGCCGCAGTCTATAAACTTAATGATGAGATAGCTATGGTTCAGACGGTGGACTATATAACGCCTGTTGTGGATGACCCCTATCAATTCGGAATGATAGCCGCTGCCAACGCTCTTAGCGATATTTACGCCATGGGCGGAAAACCGGTAATGGCTTTGAATTTAATAGGTTTTCCGAACCAAAGTCTGCCCCTTTCCATCATGGAAGCCATAATGAAAGGTGGTGCGGATAAAGCGGCTGAGGCTGGCGTGAGTATCGTAGGAGGCCATTCAATCACTGACCATTCTCCCAAATATGGCCTCGTAGTAACCGGTTTTTTAGATATTCGAAATATGATTACAAAACGCGGTGCAAAGCCGGGAGATTCCTTAATCCTAACAAAACCACTGGGTATCGGTGTGATAACTACCGGGATCGACCACAAAATGGTGGATGACGACACTGTCAAACGGGTAATAAAAACTATGACCACCCTAAACAAAAGGGCATCTGAAATTATGCTTGCCATCGGGGTAAACGCCTGTACTGACGTAACAGGTTTCGGGCTATTGGGACACCTTCGGGAGATAATTGTAGCCAGTGGCGTTGGGGCACGAATAATTGCATCAAGGGTCCCCACAATCCCGGAAACGGAGGAATTGGTACAAGCGGGAGCAGTGGCCGGAGGAACTCACAACAATTACCGTTATCTCCGGGATTTAGTTAAATGGAACCCCTCCCTATCCAAAGAAATGAAGCTGATTTTATGCGACCCTCAGACATCGGGAGGTCTTTTAATATCAGTATCCCCTGATAATAAGGACCGTTTGATAACAGAGTTACAAAAAGAAAGAGAAATAATGGAGGCAGCAGAAATTGGGGAAATAGTGGATATTCCCGGAGAAATTAGTGTGGTGGCTAAAAGCATGAAATTAGTTGAACTGTTAAATGAAGCTAACTCTAGGGGACCATTAATAAAGATATTGTATGGCTAAAAAGAAAACTGGTATATTTTACCTGCCTTAAAAAGTATTTAACTTAATGGAGGGGGA
>CBEULQ010000206.1:0-5363 GCA_965543975.1 uncultured Desulfocucumis sp.
ATTATTATGGATGCATTGCTAAGGGAAGGTATTGATTTGCCTTCCAAGGCAAACTTGGAGTGGGAGAAAATATTAAAGTCGATTAACTAACTGGCTTTAATAAGAATGGAGATGATTTAAAGTGTCTATTGATAAAAAGAATGCCTTCTTTTTATTGCTCGGCCTTGGACTTCTATTTTTGTTTCATCTTTTGCCTGAATTTAAACCGGCTGTTGATCCTTCCGGTAAAACCTTTGAACTGTCCGCCGCCGGAAAGTCGGCTATAGGGCTGTTCCTGCTGGCCGGAGTCTGGTGGGTATTTGAGGTTATTCCCATCGGCGTAACCAGTATAGCCATAGGCATTTTCCAGCCCCTTTTTGCCATACGCCCCGCCAAGGAGGCCATGAGGGATTTTATGGATCCCACCGTATTATTCATTCTGGGCTCATTGCTGATAGGACTTAGTTTTTCCAAGGTCGGACTGACCAGAAGAATTGCCTACAAAATGCTGGTTGTGGTCGGTGAGGATACCAGGAAGATACTGCTCGGCTGTTTTATTGTAACGGCGCTGCTCACACACCTGATGGCGCACACCGCCGTGGCTGCCACAGTAATACCGATTTTTATAACCATACTTGCCCTTTACAATGAGGGTGACGGCCATACTGCTAAACCCACAAAATTTGGCAAGGCACTGTTCATTGGGATGGCCTACACTGCCGGGGCCGGCAGTATATGCACTTTGCTGGGAGGCGCCCGTAACCCTGCGGCAGTTGGCTTTTTCAAGGAGTTTACAGGCCAGGACATATCTTTTATCGATTTTTCCTTACATCTCATGCCGCTGGGTTGGATAATTGTAATTCTTACCTGGGCCATGCTGATGGTTATCTTTAAGCCGGAGAAAAAGGCCATTCCGGGGTTGCGTGCAAAGGCAGCGCAGCTTTACAAAGAGCTCGGCCCCATGTCAAAGGAAGAGATTTTTGTAATGATAGCGGTTGCCTGCTCCCTTGGACTGCTGGTAGCACAGGCGGCTGTCCCCGCACTGAAAGGTCTTGACCGTTCCATACCCCTGCTGTTGGCGGGGCTGGTATTTTTCGCCACCGGCATACTGGATGTCCAGGATCTTGAAAAGAAAATTCCCTGGAATATTGTTTTACTGTTCAGCGGCGCCATGAGTATAGGTTTTGCATTATGGAAAACCGGGGCCGCTGAATGGATGGCCATTAAATGGCTATCCCTGCTGCAGGGAGCCCCCTGGCTGTTCTTTGTAATTGGTGTATCCGTTCTGGTCATTATCATGACCAACTTTATAATGAATGTGGCGGCCATAGCCATTACACTTCCCGTGGCCCTGGTTATTGCCCAGTATCTTGGGGTTAATCCGCAGCTGATACTCTACACGGCAACAGCTGCTGCCGGCTTGCCCATGCTTCTGCTCATCGGCGCTGCTCCCAACGCCATGGCTTACGAGTCGAAGCAATTCACAACCGGAGAATTCTTTATGGCGGGTATACCGGGAACAATCCTGGTGCTGGTGGTAATGACCATTTTTATCTATACTTACTGGCCTATAATTGGTCTTACCCCGCTGATTAAATAGCCAGGGGAGATGGGAAATGTATAAAACGGTGAAAGGGCATAGGGAGGGAATATAATGTCGGCTCAAGCTCAGGTATTTTTTACAGGGGGACTTTTTCTGGCTACATACGCCATGATTATGCTGGAAAAAATCCATCGTACGGTGGTAGCTCTAGCAGGGGCAATGATAGTAATATTTGCGGGGATTATCAGCCAGGAAAAAGCCATAGAGTATGTGGATTTCAACACCATCGGCCTGCTGATCGGCATGATGATTATAGTGGGAATTACCAGGCACACCGGGGTTTTCGAGTATATGGCGGTGTACGCGGCCAAGGCGGCCAAAGGAGAGCCTGCCAAAATTATGATTTCACTGGCCACCATAACTGCCGTAACCTCGGCCTTTCTGGACAACGTTACTACTGTTCTGCTTATAGTTCCGGTTACCTTTGCCATAGCCAAGCAGCTTGAAATCAATCCTATACCTTTTTTAATCGCTGAGGTGGTGGCCTCTAATATAGGCGGCACAGCCACTCTTATAGGCGACCCTCCCAACATAATGATAGGCAGCGCCACGGGTCTGGGATTTATGGATTTCGTAATAGCACTGGCACCCGTGATAGTGGTGGTTCACATAGCCACCATGATCTGGCTCAAAATTCTTTACAGAAAAGATATGGTTGCCCGGGACGAACTAAAAAAGGGTATTTTAGCCATGGATGAGAAGAAGGAAATAAAGGACGAAAGGCTGCTTAAAAAGTGCCTTATCGTAATTGGCGTCACCGTGCTGGGATTTGTGCTGCACCAGTTCCTGCACCTGGAGTCTGGCACCGTGGCACTGGGTGGAGCGACCCTTCTTTTACTGTTGACCAGAGAGGATCCTGAACACGCCTTGGCCGCGGTGGAGTGGCCGGTTATATTCTTCTTTGTGGGCCTGTTTATCATTGTAGGCGCACTTGAGAATGTGGGCATTATTGAGGCCATTGCCAAAAAGTCGCTGGAACTGACAGGAGGCGCCATGCTGCCCACGGGATTGCTGATACTGTGGCTTTCTGCCATAGCCTCGGCTTTCGTGGACAACATCCCCTTTGTAGCCACCATGATACCCTTGATCCAGGATATGGGTCGCCTGGGCGGTATTGCTGATTTAAACCCCCTGTGGTGGTCGCTGTCCCTGGGAGCCTGCCTGGGCGGCAACGGAACCCTCATCGGGGCTTCCGCCAACGTTGTGGTGGCCGGGATGGCGGAGAAAAGGGGTATATTGATTACATTTATAAACTTTACAAAGGTTGCTTTTCCCATGATGATCATGTCGATAATTATCTGTACCGGTTATCTGGCACTGTTCTACCTCAGATAAAAAAAGTTAAGTTGGCCTCCCTGAAAAATAAGGGGGCCTTTCTTTTATCTTACAGGCTGTATAGCTCGAAACATTTAAGGTCAGGGAACACACCTTTCTTTGGCTTTCTTAAATCCTAACATTTTAACAGTTTCACAAAGGAATGTTCCCAAGGTATGTTCGGCTAACGAAATCATAGATTTTAAGTTCGCTCTAAGGGTTCAGTAGGGTCAATAACCCCTTCCGAACCCAAGGCTCACTTATATATAAGGCCAATATGAAGAGTACCTTATAGTTGTACCCGGTAGAATAACGGTGAGACAATATGATGGAGAGTGTGGGAGAACTACAGTGGTTTTACCTGGTGAACATAAGGAAGGTTAACATTGGGTGATAATTAAGAGTCCGGAAGGCAATTGCCTTCCGGACTCTATTCAGTACTTTTTCTCCTGGTGCCCAGGGTTATTATAAACAGTCCCGCAATAGCGAGGATATAGCCTGTCAACAGGGTTGCCACCCTGGAACTGTCCGGCACTTGCAGGGACAATACCCTGACCGCGTAAACTCCCAGGAAAGCCGTCAGAGTACCTGTAATCCAATATGCTAATTTCTTCTTTATCATTTTATCACCGGTATTAAAGTGACGTATATCCCGGTAAAAATGGCCGAAGTTATTACTCCGCTTATGCTGGCGCCGATGGCATAGGGCAGAACTATGGCATAGGGATTTTCTTCGGTGACTATTTTTTGAGCTACCTTAGCCGTGGTAGGTATGCAGGATATCCCCGCGATGCCAATTACGGGATTGAACTTACCTTTGCTTATAAAATACATCAGATAGCCGCCGATTATACCTCCGATTCCGGAGATCAGCAGGGCCAGAATACCTAGAACAAGGAGTACCAGTATTTTGGGGTTCATGATGGTGTTGGCCTCGCAGAGCACTCCCAGCAGGAGCCCCAGGAAGAACGTTGAACCATAGAGCAGCGGTCCTTCGATAAATGCTATGTAGTGCTTTAAGTTTGCTTCCCGTATTGTTACGCCTAGGAAAAATGACATGAAAAGGGGCGCCGCCACAGGAAACAGAAGGGATAACACGGTGCAGGTTATCACGGAAAAGGTGATTTTTTCACCCGGAGTAACTGTGGGTATTTTGCTTAAATCCATTTGTATGCCCCGCAGGCGTTTAGGTATGAGAAGCTTTATAAGGTAAGGATAACCCCCATAGGTAAGGCTAAGATACAGATAAGCCACTATTGTAATGGGAACGAAAAGATCCTTGGCCAGCATAAGTGATGTGTACAGCACCATGGGACCGTCGGCGCCTCCCACCATTGCAATGGACGCTGCTTCGTTATAGTCGAGACCCATTAAAACGGCAATGGGAAAAGTCACCACAGTACCCAATTCGGCGCATACGGCAATGAACATGCTGCTGAATGGATTAGAGAGAACGTAGCCAATTTCCGTCATCACCCCGATTCCCAGGAAGACAAAGCAGGCAATAAGGCCGTTGCTGAAGGTAAAGGTATATATGGGCTGCAAAAAATCAATCTGTAAAATGTTCATCAGTTCGCCTGGATCGGTGAGCATCGGGTCAATGAAAATGGTTCCGGTTTTATTTGCGGATAAAAAGAGCACCGCGGCGTTTACGGCGGTCATGCCGAATCCCATGGGTATCATAATTAACGGCTCAAGAATGTTTTTGGCGCCCAGGTACACCAGGCCGATACCCATGATTATCAGCACAATCCTGGCGACGGCAACGCCGGTGTCCACCGCAAAAAGTGTTGCGATGCCCTGAAAAAGATTGAGTATGTTAATATCAGGCATTTTCTGTCACCTCTGTAATTAATGTCAGGGGACACACCTCTCTAGAGGTCAGGGGACACACCTCCCTTTGGAGCATGGCTTATTGGTCGGAGGAATGTCCCCATCGTATATCTCTTTAGGGTCAGAGGAATGTCCCCAACGTATTCAGGGGACACACCGAGTGTCCCCAACTTGTGTAAACCTGCTACTTCGAGGATGTAGCGTGAGCACTCTTCCAGGCTGCGTTCTTTCCGTCGGCGCCTTTAAACTGCTTGTATTTAATGCAGGTGAATATTCCTTTTATCAGCAATGCCACGGAGAATGAAATTGCCAGCGCCAGGACAAAGGTTATTAGTGATACAATGAGGGATTCTGTAAACACGGTTAATACCTTCTTTCATTTATATTGTAAGGAGTAAGTTTATGGAACCGTTGTAAAAAGCAAGTGGTTAGCTGCTCACCTCCATAATGATTTATAATGTATACAAATGCAAATTATGTGCCAGGTGTAGATTGTATATTGTATATTGTATGCATCTATAAGGCATGATGATTTTATTTGGGAATATGCTGGCTTTGCATTATTTGCATTTACTATTACACAAAATTTTCGGGGGTAATGATGTACTGTAATGTAATATTGCATTGCCGGCTG
>CBEULQ010000207.1:0-5359 GCA_965543975.1 uncultured Desulfocucumis sp.
TTCTATGACCTGGTGGTGGCGGTTGAGCACTCCACCGGGAATGTTTACATTATTTCCAACGGATTGCCGGAAAGGGATCCGGGGGCTTTGGACCGGGCCGCCCGGCGCATGAGAGAATTGGAATTATTATTGCTGGGCGATAATCAGTTAGGGAAAAAAAACGGTGAGGCGATAAATTCCGGACAGACACAGAAAGAAATGAAAATCCAGCGGGGAGCCGTAAAAAATTGGGGAGGCAACAGGGAGGGCTATTATTCCCTGGTGGAACAATCCACCGCCGGCCTGCTGCAATCCGGATTTACAAAGGCTGATTACTGCGCGGCGGTGGCACGTGCCAAGGAATATATTGCAGCAGGGGATATTTTTCAGGTAAATCTGTCGCAACGGTTTCACTGCCCCAAAGGAACGATCCCTGGCAGGTTTATAAAAAACTTAAGACGATTAATCCCGCTCCAATGGCTGCTTTTTTGGATTTTGGCGACCCGGTGGTGGTTAGCGCGTCGCCGGAAAGATTTTTAAAGGTAACCGGCAACATGGTGGAGACGCGGCCGATTAAAGGAACCAGGCCCCGGGGCGGCGACCCTGTGGAGGACCTGCGCTGGCGCAATGAGCTGTGGGATAGTGAGAAGGACCGCGCCGAACTGGTGATGATTGTGGATCTGGAGAGAAACGACCTGGGACGGGTTTGCCGGGTAGGCTCAGTAAAGGTTCCGGAACTGTACCGTATAGAGGAATATGCCACCGTTTTTCATCTGGTGTCCACAGTGGTGGGAGAACTGGAACGGGATAAGGACCTGGTGGATTTGCTCATGGCTACTTTTCCGGGCGGGTCCATTACGGGTGCGCCAAAAATAAGGGCTATGGAAATAATAGAGGAAATGGAGCCGGTGCGCAGGGGTATTTATTGCGGCTCCATAGGTTATCTGGGATTTGACGGCGATGCGGATCTTAATATTGTGATTCGCACCCTTGTATTTACTGGAGGGAAAATATATTTTCAGGTGGGGGGCGGGCTTACCATTGATTCTGATCCAATGGCAGAGTACCTGGAAACTTTGGACAAGGCCAGGGCCCTGGTCAGCGCCCTGGGGCTGGAGGTAACGGGGGGGGACACTGGTGAACCATAGAGAAATTATATGTTTAAACAGAATATATACATCCGCCTCCCGGGCGGGTATTCCTGTTCTTGACGGCGGGGTTTTGTACGGCCAGGGTTTGTTTGAAACCTTTCTTATAAAAGACGGGCAGCCGGTGTTTGCGGATGCTCATCTGAAAAGACTGGCTGCGTCCGC
Organism: uncultured Desulfocucumis sp.; assembly: GCA_965543975.1. GTDB lineage: Bacteria > Bacillota > Desulfotomaculia > Desulfotomaculales > Desulfocucumaceae > Desulfocucumis. The sequence continues at coordinate 1,293 of CBEULQ010000207.1, forward strand.
CGGAGAGCTGTCTTTTAATACTCTTTTTACAATTAACGAAGTGGATTTGATGCTGAGGGAAACAGTAAGGTTAAACGGCCTCGACCATGGTGCGGCCAGGATTACCCTGACCTCGGGAGTGGAGGGGCAGCCGGCGAACCTTTTTATTAATATGCGCCCGTTACCTTACAGGCCGGAGCATTATGAGCGGGGTTTTACCGCAGGTTTCGTGCCGGTGCCGAGAAACCAGCGATCACCACTGGTGTTCCACAAAACCACCAGTTTTTTCGAAAACATGCTGGCCCGCCGAGAAACAGTCAAAAAGGGATGGGACGAAGGTCTTTTTTTGAATACCATAGGAGAACTGGCCGAGGGAACGGTCAGCAATATTTTTTTGATAATCGACGGCACAGTAGTCACCCCCAGCCGGGAAAGCGGCCTTTTGCCCGGTATAATGAGGCAGGTTGTGCTGGATGCCTGCGTGGAAAAAGGAATTCCCTCTCAGGAGAGAAAGGTTTTACCCGGGGAGTTTAATTGCTGCCAGGAGGCTTTCATTACCAATTCACTAATGGGGGTAATGCCTCTGGTGAGCATTGAGGGAAATATCGTTGGCACGGGGGCTGAGGGAGAGATTACTCAACTCCTGAGAACATTAATTAGTGGTTTACACTAAAAGTATCTTTCAACAATGATCCGGAATTACCGTCATCTAGCGTACCGCGCTAATCTTTCTGAAAGCGTACCTGTATGTAGTTCAAAGAGATGATTATCAAAATCGTAAAAGTATAATGAGCGACCTTCGCCTTCAATCCTCGTTCGAGGTGGCTTAAAATCTACGCCTAACGACTGTACTCTTGTCTCGTAAACACCGAATTCTTCTTCGCGTATCTTGAATGCGACGTGGTTATATGTACGCTCAGACAGCGAATCACCTTCCATTATCGCAATCCACAAACCACCAATTAGAAAAAACTTTTCTCTAGCTAACGAAAAAGTATTGTCTCCGCTTGAATATATCTCTTCGGCATCGAAGATAGACCTGAAAAATGTTGACGCACGTTCTAAGTCCTTCACGATAAAGGTTAAATGACTAATACCATCAATCATATTAAAACCTCTTAATTTCGTTCTATCCCTGATAAAATATGTGGATTATGTTTTGTTTTCATGTTTACTTTTCCTGTTGATTTTATCTCGCTAACAGCCTGTAAGACCCGTCCTCGATGGTCGGGGATCAACAGGCTGTATGGCTCGAATTAAGTTCGCTCTAGGGGTTCGGACGGGGAGTATCCCTTCCGAACCCAAGGCTCACTTATATTTAATTTTAGCACAGCTAAAAGCATGATGTAAATATATGGCAATGAAAAGGAGGGGTGGTCAGCCCCTCCTTAACGCCCTCAATGAAATTCTTTCGGCCGGTGTTCCACCAGGTCTATGGCGCCCAGCACCAGGTGAGCCAGTCCAAAGCCGGCTATACCCCAGCCGAGTATGGGGTTTGCGGCACGCAGGGCCAATCCGGTGGCTGTAACAGCCGTACCCAGTACGGTTGGCAAGAGTCCTTCGCGCATTTTTTATTCCCCCTTAATTTTTTGAGAGCTTAAAGATATTTTGGGGTTATTATAAAAAGTTTATGTTTGTTATTATTTCCCGTGAAAACAAGGCGGAGCTATAGGAAATAATAACAAATCATAATAATGCATGTGAAAAAAGAAACCGCATGCAGCGGGATAGGGGGATTAAAATGGCCGGCCGGAGCAAAGATGATGAATTGCGTAAAAGGGTGCAGGGCGCCCTGGACTCCGATGTGCGCACCAGAAATTATCAATTGAAAGCCGACGTGTTAAATGGGGAAGCCCAGGTGACCGGTATTGTGGATACGCTGTCGGAAAAGGAACAGGTCAACCAGATTGTATCTTCCATAGGCGGCGTTAAAAGGATGGAGAATGGTGTTTCCATAAGCACTGACGGCTCTATTGTGGACGAGGATGTAATCGAGGAGGTAACCGAGGAGCTTAATGCCGCTGATGGCGTCAGCCTGCGCCATGTGGGCGCGAAAAGCGTCAAAGGCAATGTTTTTCTGGTGGGAACGGTGAAAAGCGCAGAGGAAGAAAAAGCGGCCATAAGGGCGGCTTCAAGGGCCAGGGGAGTCAAATCCGTGGTAAGCCATTTGAAAATAAATACGGACAATTATGATTATGACGACCTCGGCCAGATATTTCACCACCAGGTCAACAATGACCGGGAGGCTGTGGAGGAAATGACCCTGGACAGGCTGCATTAAGGAAAGGGGACACACCTCTCAAAAGGTCAGGGGACACACCTCTCAAAAAGGTCAGGGGACACACCTCTCTTTGGAGCATAACTTTAGGGTCAGAGGAATGTCCCCAACGTATATAACTTTGGGGTCAGAGGAATGTCCCCAACGTATATGACTTTGGGGTGAGGAATGTCCCCAACTTGTAAGTGCGGCAAGGGGATGGTTCTTCTTGTCGCACTTTATCTTTATCTCGCTAACAGCATGTAAGACCCCGACCTCGATGGTCGGGTATAAAAAGGGAATAACCCCTTCCAAACCAGAGATTCACTTATATTCTTTTTTGTAAATGCAGGGAATCATTTTCATCCCGTAGAAATATTTCTTTAAGTGTATTTTGTATTTCATTAATTGATTATTTATTATCAATGACAGTAACTGTATTTTATATTTCTAAACAGGTTGATCACGAATATAAACAATCGGGGGCGAGACAGAATGGATCGTGAGCTTACTCTTGAATTGGTGCGGGTTACCGAGGTGGCCGCACTGGCTTGTGCCCAGTGGATGGGCCGGGGGCGCAAAAACGAGGCTGACGAAGCGGCTACCAACGCCATGCGGGCTATGTTCGACACCATCAACATAAACGGCACGGTGGTTATCGGGGAAGGGGAAATGGACGAGGCTCCCATGCTGTATATAGGCGAAAAAGTGGGCTGCGCGGAATCCCCGGAGGTGGATGTGGCCGTGGACCCCTTGGAGGGTACCAATATATTGGCCAAGGGGCTCCCCAATGCCCTGTCCGTCATAGCCATAGCCGACCGGGGCAACCTGCTTCACGCGCCGGACATGTATATGGAAAAAATAGCTGTGGGACCGCGGGCCGCGGGTAAAATAAGCATTGACGACCCAATCGAGAAAACACTGGAAATCGTGGCAAAGGCAAATAACAAAAGAATCAGCGACTGTACCGTAATGATACTGGAAAGGCCCCGGCACAATCCCATTATTGAAGCCGTACGCAAGACCGGAGCCAGGGTGAGGCTAATCGGCGATGGTGACGTAGGCTCGGCTATATATACCGCTATACCGGAAACGGGAATAGATCTTTGCGTGGGTATAGGCGGGGCCCCGGAGGGCGTGATAGCCGCCGCCGCCCTCAAGTGCCTGGGCGGGGAAATGCAGGCAAGGCTCTGGCCTGAAGATGACGAGGACAGGGAGCGCTGCCTGAAGATGGGGATAACTGATATATCCAGAATTCTGTACATGGACGATATGGTCAAGGGGGATGACGCCATATTCGCAGCCACCGGAGTCACGGATGGCGAACTGCTCAGGGGGGTCCGCTTTACCGGCGGGGATATGGGGGAAACCCACTCCCTGGTAATGAGGGCAAAAACGGGCACCGTAAGATATATCAAGGCTGTCCACCGGCTGAATCGTAAACGCAATATTGTATTTACCGATTAACCCTTTATATTAATGTAAAAGATATGTTTAGGGGTGGCACGGTTGAAATTAGATTACCGGCTGGTTCTTGTGGCTCTGGTAACGGTATTCGGCAATGCGTACGTGCAATATCTGGTATACGACGCCGTTAACTGGACCAACGCAGTTATAGTGGGTCTGGTGGTGACAGCTTTAGTACCTATCCTTCTTCGTAGAAAAAAATAACCACTGCCAATATCCTAAAAAGTATTCCCCGCCTTAAAAGTCGTACAATAAGGCGGGGTTTTCCATAACCAGTCAAGATTTAGATGATAAATTTAAGGTTTAATGGAGTTAAAATTATGAGTTTGAGTTTTATTTATGGCAGGGCCGGCAGCGGTAAAAC
>CBEULQ010000208.1:0-5351 GCA_965543975.1 uncultured Desulfocucumis sp.
AACTGGCCATAGAGAACCAGGATAATCAACCCCTGGTAATTAAAGGCGTCAGGGCTTACGGGGACTCCCCCAAATTACTTGCCGAACTTCCATCCGGGACCCATATACTATGGTACGGCAGCGCGGATGCCGTCCGGCCCGATTATGATTTATCCCGGTTTGCCCACCTCATAGACAAAAGCGGTTTAACGTTAGTAAATCCCGGCCCGGAGAAGGTCAATGATGGCTATTCACCTGCCGTCAGTCCCGCGCAATACCGCTGGATACTAAACATAATTACGGTAATTTGCGCAGCGGTTATCGGGTTTTTAATATTAAAAAACATGAAGTCAAAAGCCCAATGAACCGCGAACTATATTCAGCCTTTTGGTTACAACGGTTTAATACCCAGATACTGTGGTATAGAAACCTTTAGCCAAAACCAATAGATATCTGATGAAGATGAAGGAATAGAAAAAATTAAGGGTTGCCGTGAAGATTACGGCAACCCCTTTGTATCGATATTCAACCTTACTAATTCAAAAACTGCTTGCACAGTTCGGTGGCGGCCACGGCGTCGGCCCCGAATCCGTCCGCGCCGATTTCCTCAGCATACTCCGGGGAAACCGGGGCGCCCCCGATGACAACTTTCACGCCGCCCCGGAGGTTTTCTTTTTCCAGGGTGGTTATGACGTCTTTCATTACAGGCATGGTGGTGGTCAGCAGCGCGGACATCCCCAGCACCTGGGGATTGTGCTCTTTCACGGCCTGCACAAACTTATCCGCCGGCACGTCCACTCCCAGATCCACCACGTTGAAACCGCTGCTTTCCAGCATCATAATAACCAGATTTTTGCCGATATCGTGCAAATCTCCCTTAACCGTACCGATGATAACTTTTCCCGCCGTGGGTATATCAGCGGCAGCAATTCTGGGTTTTACCAGTTCCACGCCGCCCTTCATGGCCTGGGCGGCCCTCATCATCTCCGGCACAAACAGTTCGCCTTCCTTGAAGCGTATACCTACTTCGTTAATACCGTTAATCAGTCCGTCATTGATAATGGCCAGGGGCTCTTCACCGTTGTCCAGCAATTTCTGGGTCTCTTCTTTAACCTTATTGATGTCTCCTTTAATCACCATGCCGGCCAGTTCCTGGAATTTGCTCATTATGTTTCCCTCCTGTTTGTAATTCATTAATAATCACTGCTGGCAATTTATTCTAAACGGTTCTACACGCAAAGCCTTTCCCCGGCGCTGCGCAGAATGGAATCGATTTCCTTTTCCGCTTCCAGCGCCACCGGCATGGGCTGGTGTGACGCCAATATTTTTTGTATCCTTTCCCTGCAGCGGTCTCCGGCGGTCTTGCCCCCGGCCGCCATCCAGGCGTCGTAGCCGTTGAAATCAGAAATATCCGGCTGCCAGCTCTCCCTGAAATGATCGGCGGTATGCTCGTCTCCCAGGAAGTTACCGCCGGGGCCTACCCGTTTGATGGCCTCAACCGCCAGGTACTCGGGGCTGGTGTTCACTCCCCGGAGCAGGTTCCTGACCCGGGATATGACTTCATTGTTCAATACCAGAAGCTCCAGGGACCCGGTGCGCCCGGACTCAATGTAGAAAACGTCGTGCATCAGGTTGCAGCCCTGCAGTGCCCCCATCAACGTAAACATGGTGGCCTCCATCACAGCCTGCTCGTCAAAGGCCTTGGAACTGCTGCAGCCGGCATATCCCCAGGAAGGCAGCGAGTAATAACGGGCCAGATCGCAAAGGGACCCCTGCAGCAGCAGGGAGTGCGGCACGGCATATAAGGCCTGCATGGTGCGCATATCCAGTGGCGAATCCCCGTAACCGTACAGGAAAGGCGCCCCCGGGTTCTTCAACTGGTGCACCACCAGCCCGCATAACGCCTCGGCATTGGCCTGCACCACCGTTCCCGCCTCGGAAACCGGCGTGGATGCCCCGGCCAGGGCGCCGCAGGCGAAATTCACCGGTATTTTATTTTCGGCGGCGGCCAACAGTTTATCCACCGATTCAAAGGGTAGCTGCAGAGGAGAAGTGGGTTCGCAGTAAAGGGCAAACAGAGGTTGATGCTTCAGCTTTTCCTTGCCCCCCACCGTCGCGGCGGCCATGGCAAATATATCTTCCACGGTGGACCTGTCCTCGGCTATGATTACCTGGGGCTTTACGCTGTTTTTAAGCATCAGGGAGTATTGCGTCCGGTAGATCATGCGCTTGTCCACGTCGCTTAACAGCCCCATGGACATGACGAAATCAAGCTGGGGCAGGCAATCAACAATCTTTACAGTCGCCGCCACATCCTCACTGGTCCAGGGGCGCCTCTCCCCGGTGACCGGATCAATCAGAATCAAGGTATCGGAACCGGTTCCGAAATAGGCGTTGGAACCCTCCAAAAACATGGCCGGGACCCCCAGGCGGTTGTATAACGTCACCCGGGAGGGCGCCGTACGGATGGCCCATTCGATCAGCGAGTCGGGCAGATAGATGCGTCCGTCTGAACCGGCATAGGCGCCGGCTTTTTTCAGTAGCTCGGACGCCTCATCGTGGTGGACAACCACACCCACCTCATTAAGTATCCGGCAACTGGAGCTGTGTATATCTTTTATCTGTTCCGTGGTCAGTGTGCGGAAGGCTATCCCTTCCCCGTGTCTGCTTGCGTATTCCATTGGTCTGCCTCCTAACTCTGGCATTCGGTCTCCCTGCGCTTGATGATGGCCTTCATTTCCTCCTCCGCTCCAACGGGCAACGACGCAGGGTGGTGTTTTTCAAGAATATCCCTTACTTTTTCCAGCGCTATGTCAATGGGCTTCTTCTTGCCCTTGGCTTCCCACTGTTCCCAGCGGTATCTTATAAAATAGCGGGGGTTCCAGATTTCCTCCCGGAAGTATTTGAAGGTATGGTCGTGCGCCATGTAATTGCCGCCCGGACCCACCTGGTCGATGCAGTCAACCGCCAGATGTTCCGGTGAGGTTTTTGTGCCTTTGCCGGTGTACCGGGCCATATCGATGATGTCGTCGCAAATCACCAGGAAGGGAAGGTATCCCGTCTTGCCACCTTCCAGGTAGCCCACGTCGTGCACCAGGTTGCAACCTTCCAGTTGGGTCATCAGTATGGACATGGCCGCCTCCACCCCGGCCTGCACATCGGGCACCGGGGAGTTGACGCAGCCCGCTTCTGTAAAATTGGGCAGCCCGTAGAACTGGGCCAGTTCCGTCATTACAGCGTAGTTCATCGATGTTTCCGGCGCTCCGTAAAGGGTGGCGGTGGTTTTCATGTCCATGGGGGTCGCCCCGCCGCCTATGATGATGGGGGAGCCTTTTTTATACAGCTGCGCCATTACCACACCAGCCAGGGCCTCGGCATTCATTAGAGTTATGCAGCCGGCCTTGGTAACCGGGGTGGTGGCCCCTGCCAGCACTCCGGGAGTATATACCACCGGTATGTCATAATCGAAGCATTTGAACATTTTTCCGACCCCGTCCATGGTGTGCACCAGCGGCGAGATGGGTTCGGAATAAAGAATGATGTACGGGTTCTTTCTCAGGTTGTCCTCTCCGCCCGCGCAGGCGGCGGCCATTTGAATCAGGGCCTCTGTGTTGGCGGCATTATGGGCTGTAAAAATAATGGGCTTGCCGCTGTTTACCGTCATAGCCTCAAACTGGTGCAGGTCGCTGACATGGGGGTTTGTTTCAGCGGCTATGGCATAGCTCATGATAAAATCGTAATTGGGCAGGTAATCCATGACCTTGGCCGCCTCCACCACGTCTTTCTTGTTGGAAGCTCTTCTTTCTTCGGTATTGATATCTATGGTGAACGGAAGGTCTGAGCCGGTGCCGTAATATACCCGGTTTTTTTCCAGGGGCATGACCCGCTCACCCAGCCTGTTTGCCACCGCAACACGTTTGGGTGCCAGGCGCAGGCACTCTTCCACCAGCCAACCGGGTATCCATACCCGGGTGTCCTTTACTTTGCATCCGGCGTTTTTAAGCAGCGCCAGGGCTTCGGGATTCTGAAGCTGTATGCCGGTGCGCTCCAGCACTTCCAGCGAGGCGTAGTGAATCTGCTCAAGCTGTGTGGGGGTTACCCATTTTAAACGCGGTGTAACCTGTTCATCGTAATTTGACAGAAATTTTTCCATATGCGCCCTCCTTGTTGAATTGACCAATAATATGTATTTTCCAGCATTTTTAACACCTTTTCGATTACAGAAACCGCCAAATGACCTTCCCGCCTGCATATTAAAGCAAGAGCCGTGCCAATGTCACTACATAAAAAAAAGACCCGGATTTCTGTGTAAAAACCACCGGGTGCAAAAATTATTTGCATAAATTTGCACTACAAAGTAGTTTTTGTGGTGCAAATATTTTTTGCATGTTTTGGCGCTGTGCATTGCGCCATCCTAAATTTCCTAAGACAGTAAGACAGGGGACGGTTCTCTGTCTTATCAAATTTCTTCCATCACTATAGCCCCCCCGGGACAGGTATTGGCGCACAGGCCACAGCCCCAGCAAAGATCGTTGTTAAAGGCAACGCTTTTAAATGACTTGCCGTTCCTCTCGACCTCTGAGCCGTCGAGATAAAACGCCCCGAAGTGGCACCGCCGGACGCATAAGCCGCAAAGCAGGCACTTTTCCCGTTCGTACCCGGCCAGGTACCGGGACTTCGGCCATTTACCCTTTGTGCCCAGTTTCATAGCCGCCCTGAAAGGATAGCAGCAGCAGGAGCAACAGTTGCAAACCACAGCAGGACCCGCTTCCTTCCAGTTGTACGGCCCACCGGTATGCATCAGCCCTTCCCTGTCCAGTTTGCGGACAAGTTCCCTGGCTTCCTCCCTGGTCAGTTCCCGGCCGGCGGTTCTGTCGGTGATGGTTTTATCAAAATAAATGCAGATTTCCCTGGAGTAACCGCAGTTATTCGCCAGCATCTTGCAGTTGCAGGGCAAAACCCTGATCCTGGCGGCAAAATCAATCATATCTTCCACTTCGTTCAACAAAAGCACCCACTCATTATGACAACTTAGGTATTCAGGGTCGTTGGAAAGCACATTTTTAAAATAACCGTTTCTTTTTAAATATTCCTCAAAACACCATTCGTCCAGTTTACGGCGAATTTTTTTTGGTAAGACGTGGTAGTTGCCGAACATGCTGTAATAGTCCAGCCGGCTGTAAAAATCACCCGCGCTGAAAAGAGTAACACCGTCTTCCACGCTTTTATCAACAATATGACGCCGGTAAGCCTGCTCCAGCAAATCATTTATTTTTTCGAAAGGCTCTCCCAGCAGGACAGCTGTTTCTTCTCCGGTCATGCTTTTTTGTCCCAGCCCGGAAATCAGCCTTATTTCCGGTTCGGTTACAAAG
>CBEULQ010000209.1:0-5328 GCA_965543975.1 uncultured Desulfocucumis sp.
AGTCTCTGAGGGTCATCCCATGGACCGTAAGGGGAGAAAAGACGCAAGGTAATAATTGGCAGGTCCTTTTCTATGCCCCTGGACCGGCAAAATAGGGTCGCTGCAGCTTTAGAAACTCCATAATCACCTACCGGCTCAAGAATACCTGTCTCATTCATAGGCTCCGATTTTATCCCATATTCCGATGAGCTGCCTGTATTAATAAAATAATCAAATCCTGTTTTTTCACAGGCTTTTAACAGATTTACAGTACCTGTTAAATTGGATTCCAGAATGAGTGCTGTATTTTTCTGAGAGACAAATCCCCCGTAGGTTGCGAGGTGGTAGATTATAGTCGGCCTTATTTGAGCCACTGTCTTTTCTACAATTGCGGCATCCAGCAAATCTACTTCGTGGTTGCGGACCCGTCCCAATAAGTCTGCTATACGCCATTTATTTGAATTGACTCGAGTAAATATATGGACTTCCTCTTTATTCATCTCAACTAACCGGCGTGTAAGACATGAACCAACAAACCCGGTGGAACCGGTAACCAATACTCTCATCTTTTCTTCACCAGCCGCTCTGCCAAACGTTTCCCGCTTAGAATGGACTGGTCGCTCCAGAGATAGGCCCACTCGCCGTAACGCCCTATGCAGTATATATCATGTTTTTCTAAATAATCCAGTATGGCACGCCGGCTTTCGGTGTGCTGCCTGTGGTAGAGTACTTGGGCGTGTTTTACATCCTGGCACGCGGCTAAGGTAATCTTGTCGTCTTTCGCAATGACGCCGATGGCGATCAGGTCCTGGATTGTTTTCTCGAGGACATTATCCAGCGACATACCCAGCGGCTTGTACCGGGAATAATAGACCTCCGCCTGGATGCTGCCGGATCCGGGCGGGGAGTTAGAAGTAGAAAATTCACTGGGAAAATGCACCCGGCAGGGAAGAATTTCCTCGTTATAAATATAAAACCAGTGGCAGTTGGCCAGGTTCTCCCTCTTTACACCCAGGTTGACCAGGACCACCGATGTGCAGGCCAACCAGGCGGCCGCTTCCCTTATTTCCGCCGGGCTATCCCTGATACACTGCACCAGTGCAGGGAGCGGTATTGACGAGACCAGTGCCTCGTAGTGGCGTTCAAAGCCGTTTTTAAAGGTTATTTTCTTCTTTTTTACATCAACTTCAGCCATTTCAAAACCGTAATTTATTTTGGCCCCCTCCTGTAAACCTTTTAAAAACGACTGAAAACCTCCCGTCTCGGGATAGCGTACGCTTGAAATATAGTGAATATTGTAAAACTCGTCGGACAGCGCCCCTCTGAGCACCTCCGCCAGGTCCGGACGGTAAATTCGCTGTTCAATCCAATCCGTCGTCATTTGTTCAGGTTCCACTGTCCAGTATTTACGGGTATAGGCATAAGGAAAGGTCCTGGCAAGCTTCTCCCCGAACCCGTCAATGAGCCACTGGCCGTAATTTTCCGGAGAGCCTGAACCGGCCTTTTCCGCCTTCACAAAATCCACAATGCAGTCAACCACAAGGTCCACCGGCAGGCCCTCTAAGTTCGTCTGGACCGGATGACGGAGCCAGTATTGATCATACCTGTTCAAAATCTTAGGGAAAATTTCATTGATCCGGCCTTCTACACTTCCGGCAAATAGTTCCCGGACATAAGCGTCTTTGGTAAAGGATGAATGCGGCCCCTCATCGAAGATAAAGCCGTCAACCACATGGGAACGGCAGCGCCCGCCAAATGACGCCTCTTTTTCATAGATATTCGTGTTGTGATTGAAGTGGTTGGAAAAACTTAACCCTGCAGGGCCCGCCCCTAACGTCACTACGGCGTTCATGCTGCTGGAACTCATCTAACTGCTCCTTCTTTTAATAGATCAATTTACTCCCCTATAGCCCCTGCTGCTATACCGCTGAACTTCCCAATCATGATAAATAAGATCAGTCGATACCAGAGAGAGCAACTGCTCAACATCCTCCCGCCGTGTCGTTGGTTCGTAATAACTTGACGTTAATGTCAATACTTGATTGTAGGTGCCGGCCACAAGCACGAACCCCGGGGCATGCACCGGAGGTGGAATCAGGTAAAGATCCCCGACAACAATTTCTCCAAATTGAAGAGGAGAACGACTCAATACCCCGAGATTGGAAAGCGTGGGTGAACACTTCCCGCTGTCAATTGTCTGCTGTCTAATCCCCTGGAGAATTTTAAGGGCTTGCCGGAAGGTTAAGCCGCTTAAAAACTCGAAGGCAACAGCGCTGTGGACACCGGGGTGATTTCTTTTAATATCTTTCATAACAGGCTCTATTCTGGATAAAGTAGCTTCAAAGGATTCTGCAGGTATTCTTGTGATTCTAACGTTAGTTATTCCAGACAAATTACATATGGCATCTGCCTTGCCGTCTGGCAGGTACCGGCGTAAATCAACTGTCACCAGTATTTCCATAGGATCACCGGACTCAGGTTTTACCATTTCAAATAATGCCCTGAAAAATGCCGTCAGGATCACGTCATTAACTGTGGCGCCCCTCTTTTTCGCGTAAGTGGAGAGTTCATGTACGTGCCGGCTGAAGAGCCTGCGAACAGAGAACTGTGGCTCAACAGGTTGGCCGGGTTGCGATGGAAATGCCCACGTCGGCCTCTTTTCAGCCAGTTGAGGATCCCAGGCTGTCCGCAGGTCAACTATTCCCAGTTCCATGAAAAGCCGGCTTAGGTCTCTTTTCCCAAGCACATTGGGTTTCGCTTCAAAACCTTTGTCGTCACCGAGGCTGGTGTATATTCCGGCCAGAAGCTCCAGGTATTCCTTGACCCCGCCTCCGTCGCAACAATCGTGGCTCAGCTTGACGCACATGGTATCGTTTTCACCGGAACGAATTAATTTTACCATTACCTGCGGGTCGTGCTCCATGTCGGAAGTTTTCCTCAGAAACTTACGCAACGCTGTTTCTTTGTCCCGGGTTTCCTCCAGCGAACACCACTCGATGTCGTCAAGATTAACCAGGCGCTGCCAGTAGGGACGATGTTCATCCTCAATAAAGCGGCAGCCAAGGATTGGCTCGATATCTACGGACAATCTTATAGCCTGAGCCAGCCTGGCAACATCCAACCGTCCCTGAAATTCCAGAACGACATGGATTTGACAGTTCGAACTCCCGTAGCGGGCAGCATAATTAATCCAGTCCGAGACGTTCGCAGGCAGTATGTCCGGAATGTTTTTCGCTCTTTGCCGTTTTCCATTTTTCATGTTCATGCCCTCTTTCAGCATCCCCTGATTCATGCCCGTAAAAATACTCAACTTTCGTCTTTATACTCACCGGCATCCTTTCGCAATTGTTAAAATTTAACAAGGACCTTATTTCATCCGCATGAACCGGTCAAATGTATCCAGTATATAATTAATCTCTTTTGGGCCCAGCCCCGGATATACTCCAATCCAGAATGTCCGCTCCATAATCTGGTCGGTGTTTTTCAGTTCCCCGGCTATTCTGTAATGGACATTCTTAAAGGCGGGCTGTTTTAAAATATTGCCCGCAAAGAGTAATCTGGTGCCAATGCGGTGATCTTCCAGGTATTGAACCAGCTGCTGCCGCGTAAAAGGGACCCCGTGGCGGATGGTCAGCGGAAAGCCGAACCAGGATGGATCGGAATTTTCCGTGGCCTTCGGAAGGATAAAGAGATCTTCATGCTTTTTTAAGCCAGCATACATCTGCTGGAAATTTTCTTTGCGCATGCCGGCAAAATCAGCTAATTTGGCCAGTTGCGCCACCCCTACTGCTGCCTGCATGTCAGTCATTTTCAAGTTGTACCCAAGGTGGGAATAAGTGTATTTGTGGTCGTATCCCCGGGGAAGTTCCCCCAGTTGCCGGGTAAACCTCCGGCCACAGTAATTCTCCTTGCCGGGCGGGCACCAGCAATCCCTCCCCCAGTCCCGGAAAGACTCCACAATGCGCTTTAACATCGGGTCGCCGGTTAGCACCGCGCCTCCCTCGCCCATGGTAATATGATGGGCGGGATAAAAGCTTAAGGTGGCCAGGTCCCCGAAGGTGCCGGTAAACCTGCCCTTATAAGTCGAACCAAGGGCATCGCAGTTGTCCTCGATGAGCCAGAGATCACGTTTCCTGGCAATTTCCGTTACGGCATCCAGATTGAAAGGGTTGCCTAGGGTGTGGGCCAGGATGATGGCCCTGGTTTTCCCGGAGACGGCAGCCCCCAGTTGTTTAATATCAACATTATAGGTCTCCTGGTCCACATCCACAAAAACAGGTACCAGACCATTCTGAATAATGGGGGTGACGGTGGTTGGGAAACCCGCCGCAACGGTTATCACTTCGTCTCCGGGTCTTAGCTGCCGCTCTCCCAGTTTTGGTGAAGTAAGGGCGGAAACTGCCAGAAGATTGGCCGAGGAGCCGGAATTGGTCAGCAGGCAGTGGCGGACACCAAGAAAACCAGCCAGCTTATCTTCAAAGATTGATGCGTATCTGCCGGTAGTCAGCCAAAAATCCAGTGATGCGTCAATTAGACTGATTATTTCTTTTTCATCGTAAACTTTACCGGAACAGGATACCGTGGTCTTTTCAGGGTCAAAGGCCGGCGGCGTGTGAAACAATACATAAAACTGCTCTGCCCGGCGGGAAATATAGCTTCTCCAGATCTTTTCAAGGCATGGCCGGTTAATTTCCCCCGCCTTGCCCCTGATATCCTCCCCATTGATTCTCAACTGGCAATTTAAATCTATAGCCAAAGGGATTTTCCCATTTTTATTAAAAACCAGATCCCCTGCTTCCAGGTTAAAATAACTTCCCTTGGAAGCAGACTCCACCATCGGCCAAACATAGTAAACTTGCGCCTCGGATGTGGCTGCCAGGACAAAGCCGCTCTTAATTTTTAAAACATCCCCTGCTTTAAATAACATTTTGATTCTCCTGCCATGGCAAATCACCATGTTCCCACATTTCATTAAGCTCCAGATAATCCTTAAAGGTGTCCATACATTTCCAGAAACCTTCATGTTTATACATAGCAAGTTCTCTTTCATTGACTAACCGTTCAAAAACTTCCTGCTCAAGAACGCAATCCTCATCCATAAAGTTGAATATATTTCTATGAAATACACAAAAGCCGCCATTGATGTGGTCATTTAGTAAAGGCTTTTCTTTAAAACCGGTTATGATATTGTCATTGTCAACTGTAATTTGCCCGAACCTGGATTGCGGTCTGATACCTGTTATTACACCTATCTTCCTCTTTTGTAGAAATAATTCTTCCAGTTTCTTGAGGTTAATATTGGAGAGTCCGTCTCCGTACGTTAAAAAAAAATATTCTTCATTAATATAA
>CBEULQ010000210.1:0-5315 GCA_965543975.1 uncultured Desulfocucumis sp.
CTTCATGGCCTACCGTGATGACTGCTGGTACTGCGATGTGTGTAAGTTTGTCTGTCCTAAAGAGGCAATTTACCTTGAATCTGTGCCTTATCTGATCAGGTAACATAAACCTTTAACATAAAGACACGAACTTTCGGGCCTTCCCCAACCCTACCACGGGAGGAGGAGTATTATTGCGAGAATTCTTTACAGAAAAGATTGGTTTCGGGCGCTACGCCTCAAAGACTGTGGGAGAGATATTTGCCTGTGACAGGCGTTATTTCGACCAGATACTGCACAGGAACGCAAGCTTTAGGAACCGCTATTCCAAAGCCTACAAGGAGTGGATCTCAAGTCTCGAGAAAGCCGGCACAAATCCGGAAGAAATCCGGCGTGAAAGGGTCATGGAGGCAGTGGCGATAATAGGTGATCAGAATGTTCAAGGATTATTCAAAGGTTTGATTGAGTATATCAATAGTATCTCTTCGTCCTGCTTTTTATCCGGAACGGTCTCGTTTAAAGAAACTCTATGCAACGCTCCTCCACCTGAATTGAGGAATCACTTGGAAATCATAACCAGGTTTTGGGCGAGGATTGCCCTTCCGGAAGCGTAAATGCCAGTCTTTGGGCAAGGGGGGTGATTAGGTGCAAACCGTCGAAGAAAGTTCCCGCCGCAAAGAAGCGGTCGGTGAAGACGGGTTGAGGGAGCGCCGGTTTATCGTGAGCTGGATCAAACAGCAGCTTTCCCAAAGGCCGGAGCAGGCCGAAAAGGAAGCGTTTCTGAGTAAACACAAGTATGTTCTGGATTATCACGGTATTAAAAAAGAAGAAATTATGGATTGACAGCAATTTTACAAGGCCTGTATAATTGAGTCAATCTTTGATCCACAATTGTATTAAGGAAATACAAAGTTGTATTTTTTGCGATGGCGCTTTTTCGGAACTGACAGTTCCTTAAAGGCGCCTTTTGTTTTCCATACGCTGTCTACTTTAACGTGATTTATGGATAGCGCTTAAAAATTTACGAATTCCGGCAAGGGTATCCGAAAATGAAAGAATAGAAGCCTCCGGCCGCTTTAAGCCCGGGGAGTATATTTTTCACCTAAAATAGGAGGAGGTTGCTTAAGATGAAAAAGATAATAGCTATTATGTTATCTGCGCTGCTGTTGGCTGCCCTGCTTACGGGGTGCGGTGGAGAGAAAAAAGCGCCTGAAGACAGTCAGACGGGAAGCGCGGCTACTGGAAAAGTAAACATTGGAATCGGCTATCAAAGTCCCACGGCTCAAACCTGGGGGGCAGTTATAATGAAAAACCAGAAAATGTTTGAAAAGGAATTGTCCGAAAAGTTCCCCAAGCAGGAGTTTACCATTGAATGGTTTAACTCACCGTCAGGTCCTCCGCTGACCAACAACATGATATCCTCAAAACTTCAGCTGGCATTTATGGGAGATATGCCGATTCTTATAAACGGTGAAAAAGGCGAAACCATGCCAAATTATAAATCGGTATTTGTAGGTTTTGACGGCAAAGGTCTGGGTGGTAAAAACCAATCTATTATGGTGCCCAATGACAGCAATATAAATGACATTAAAGACCTGGAGGGTAAAACAATTTCAACAATCCTGGGCTCCAGCGCGCACAGTATGCTTTTAGCGGCCCTTGAGGAATACGGCATGACAAATAAAGTTACCATCGTAAACCAGGATGTAATGGTCGGCATGAGCAGCATCGAACAGCATAAGATCGAGGCCCATGCTACATGGGAGCCCTATCCCAGCCTGATCCTGCACAAGAAGGTCGGGAAGGTTCTTCTTGACGGTTCCGATACCGGGATTGACTACCTGGATGGTGTAGTGGCCGACCGGAACTGGGCAGAGGCAAACCCGGACTACATGGTAGCCTTTATGAAAGCTTTAATAAAAACCCACAAATTAATCAGGGAAAACCCGGATAAAGCGGCTGAAATATTTTCAACCGAAACAGGATATCCTCTTGAGGTATGCAAAAAGATGGCTCAAAACATCCGTTTTGACGCTGCCATTTACGAAAGAGACTTGAAAACTTTGGAAGGTAGCAAGGACTTTCTAATTAAGCTGGAAAAGCTTAAGCAGTTGGATCTTGAACGGTTCGTAGACAGCAGTTACCTGGAAAAAGCAGCAAAAGAGTTGGACATGCCTTACCTCTCCGAGGCGGAATATAAAAACACTGACTGGTTATCCGATAAGGTTTATTAATGACGCCCCCGCCCCGGTCCCGGCATTGGCGCCGTCCCGGGGCGGAAAACAAGGAGGAGAGTTAAATGCAAAGGCAACATGGAATTAATCCCCAGCAGATTGGCCGAAAGATAATGGCTTTAAGCTTTTTCCTGCTCATCTGGCAACTGCTTGTTAATTATAACCTGATGTTTCCGCTAATGTTCGGGAATATCCCGTCACCCACTGATGTAGTCATAGCTATTGGAAAAGAACTCGGGGACAAAGTATTCTATGCGCATATATTAGCCAGCCTGACACGAGTCTTCACCGGCATTTTCGTAGCCTTTGTCCTGGCTATACCACTGGGGCTGCTGATCAGCACAACTAAATTCGGGCGTGATTTTATCTTTCCACTGGTGGAGCTTGTGCGGCCTATTCCTCAAATTGCCTGGATACCCACAGCAATACTTCTTTTCCCCACGGTAGAAGGCAGTATTATATACATAACCTTTATCGGGGCGTTTTTCCCCATGCTGATCAATACAATATCCGGAGTTAAAGGCATTCCGGCGGTTTTGATAACGGCGGCCAGGTGTTTGGGAGCCACCCCCTGGCAACTGCTCCGCAAGGTCATCCTTCCGGGGGCTCTTCCAGGGATTTTTACCGGAATCACCGTCGGTGTCGGTGTGTCCTGGATGGGCGTTATCGCCGCGGAAATGATATCCGGGAAATACGGTGTCGGCTATTATACCTGGATTTCATACACACTGATGACTTATCCGGAAACAATAGTGGGAATGATCACTATCGGTGTGCTGGGATCACTTTGCTTCGGCATGATCAGGTTTATTGAAAAGCGCCTGGTACGCTGGCATTATTAAAGATTTACGGGGAGGTTTAAAATATGGCAATTGAAGCTACCAGGATTACGAAATGGTATCAGATAAATGAGAATGAAAAAATGATGGCCCTGGCGGAACTTTCCCTCACTATACCCGATAGCCAGTTTTTCTGCCTTGTCGGACCATCCGGTTGCGGCAAAAGCACTTTGCTCAAAATAATAGCCGGTCTGGAATTCATAGACAGCGGCTATATTACCATTGACGGCGCTGACATAAACGGGCCGGGTTTAAACAGAGGGATGGTATTCCAGGACTATGCTTTGTTCGCCTGGTTGACGGTGGAACAAAATATTGAATTTGGCCTTGAGTTGCGTAAAGTCCCCAAAAAAGATCGAAAGGAAATTGTTGATAGATATATTAGCATGGTTGGACTAAATGGATTTGAAAAATCTTTGCCGCAGCAGCTTTCGGGAGGTATGAAGCAAAGGGTTGCCATTGCCAGGGCGCTCAGCCTCAAACCTAAAATAATGTTAATGGACGAGCCCCTGGGAGCACTGGACGCCTTTACAAGATTACAAATGCAGGAGGAGATAACCCGGATCTGGAAGGAGGAAAAGCAGACGGTTATTTTCGTAACCCATGATATAGAAGAGGCGGTCTACCTTGGTGACCGTATTGCGGTAATGACTCCGAATCCCGGTAAAATTAAAACCATCATGGATGTACCTCTTCCCCGACCGCGAAAAAGGACTGATCCGGTTTTCGTTCAATTAAGGGACGAGTTATACCAAAACTTTGTAGAAAATGAGACGAGTCCTGCCAGGCATATAACCGCACCAGGGGATAGTATTACCATGGTTCCGGCTGCCGCTGCTCACAGATAAATTTTACGGCGTGACTTGGTATAAAGCATGTTATAAATTAATTGATGCTATCTATTGACGGATTAATATTTCCAGACACTCTTACCAGGGTGTTTTTATTTTTAATCACCAATTGAGCCTGACCCCGCCCGCAAGTGGTGTATTTGAATTTCGTAATAAGGGAAGTACGGATCTTCTATTTCTACGGGTATCATAGTGTGACTTGAAGAGCAGCCTGTCTGTTTAAGCCACTCCTCAATAAACTGAAATGAAGCTTTCCTGCCCGGATGGGAAAAAAGAAGGCTGCCTCCGGGTTTAAGATTTGAAATAAATATCTGTTGCAGATAGGGATGGTATTTGGGATCGTACAATATATCCGAACCAACTATCCAGTCAAATTCCCTTTGCAGATTAAAATTCCTCCAGTCGCCCAGGAAAAAATCCACGTCAACCAGTCCGTTCTTGCCTGCGTTAATGGAGGCTACCTCCAATGCGGAAGCCTGGTAATCGGAGAAGGTCACCCTGGCGCCTTTCAGCCCGCAGACAACCCCGGTCAGACCCAGCCCGGCCCCCAGTTCCAGCACCGTCTGCCCGCCGAAATCAATATTCTTCCAGATATACTCGGACAGCCCCCGGGCTGCGGGCCATATTTCCGCCCAGAGGGGAACCTTGTCCTCGTCGGAGGGGTCTGTGATAAGCTCCTCCACATCCTCGACCACCGCCAGACTGACGGTTAGGCCCGGCAGATGCACTGCTGTTTCTCTGGTTTTCACGGACACAGTCGATCACCTCACATAGCGTTCCTACGATACCTCCACCCACTCGCCTCTAGTCACCGCCTGCAATTGCTCCATGTTTAGCGGCAGTGCGGACCTGTCGGTTCCTGCGGCGGTGTATACCACATCATACCTTTTCATGCTTTGGTCCAGTAGTATCTCCACCGGCCCGGGCAGCGCCACCGGGCAAACACCGCCCACAGGATAGCCTGTCACTTCCATAACTGTGCCCGCATCCGCCATTTTTACCTTCGAGGCTCCCAATACCCTTTTAAGTTTGCCGCTTTTTATTTTTATGTCCCCGCTGGCCACCACCAGCACGGGTGTCTGGTCCGCCACAAAAACCATGGTCTTTGCTATCTGACCCACTTCCACCCCCAGAGCCCGGGCAGCCAGCTCCGAGCTGTGGGTGTCCTGCTCAAATTCGATGGGCTGCGAATCTATCTCCATTTTTATAAGATAATCCTTAACCCTTTCGATAACTTCGGCCGGCACGAAAAATCCCCCTTTATTTTGTTCAAGGGGGATTTTATCGCAAAATGACAAAAATTACAATATATAAGTTGGGGACATTCCTTTGCGAAATTGTGAAGAAGTAAGGAGCTAGGTAACACAAGAAGGTGTGTCCCCTGACATAAGTTTGGGACATTCCTCACCCTA
>CBEULQ010000211.1:0-5289 GCA_965543975.1 uncultured Desulfocucumis sp.
AGCCGTGACTGGAGTTCAACGTGTGCTCTTCCGATCTATGTATTTCCGCCGACAAGGTACTGAACGACTTCCTGACGGCAAGGAACGACGTGGAGACATCCTTTAACCGGGTTCCCCCACAGGCCGTGAAGTGCGGCTTCGGAATGCAAGGGGTATGCTGCCGGCTCTGCTCCAATGGTCCATGCAGAATAACCCCTAAATCCCCCCGGGGCGTTTGCGGGGCCACCGCCGACACCATGGTGGCCAGAAATTTCCTGCGGGCGGTAGCGGCGGGTGCAGCCTGCTACCTTCATGTAGTGGAAAACGCCGCCGTTAATTTAAGGGAAATCGGCCGGGGCAACTCCGACCTGCCCCTTAAAGGAACCGGTTTGCTGAACGAATTGGCGGAGCATCTGGAAACAGGCGGGAAGGACCGGAATGAAAAAGCCGTCAACCTGGCTGAAAGGGTACTGGCGGACCTGTACCTTCCCAGAAATGACAAAATGCAACTGGTTCAAAAACTAGCCTACGGCCCGCGTTTTGAAATATGGAGGCAGGCGGGACTGCTCCCCGGCGGTGCAAAGTCCGAGGTGTTTGACGCCCTGGTTAAAACCAGCACCAACCTGTCCAGCGACCCTGTGGATATGCTGCTCCATTCCCTGCGTTTGGGAATCACCACCGGACTGTACGGGCTGGGCATGACCAATAAAATTAACGACATCATATGGGGAGAACCCCAAATAAGGACGGCCAAAGCCGGCTTCGGCGTGGTTGACCCGGATTACGTAAACATTATGATAACAGGGCACCAGCATTCCCTGGCGGGTATATTACAGGACGCCCTGATATCCCAGGAAGCGGCGGATATGGCCAAGGCAGCGGGGGCCAGGGGATTCAGGATTATCGGCTCCACCTGTGTGGGCCAGGATATGCAGCTTAGAGCGGCACACTGCCCGGAAGTATTTGCAGGCCAAACCGGAAACAACTTCACCACCGAGGCACTGGTGGCCACAGGTGCCATTGACCTGGTGGTATCCGAGTTCAACTGCACTTTACCTGGCATGGAAACTGTCTGTCAGCAAATGCAGGTGCCGCAGATCTGTCTGGACGATGTGGCCAAAAAGCAAAACGCTGAACTTCTGCCCTTTGCTATTAAGGATAGCCGGGCTATTGCCGAAAAAATCATGCGCTCGGCGGCGGACAGCTTTGCAGCCCGGCGCAAGAACGTATCGGTCAATGTTCCCGCCCACGGTTACGACGACGTGCTTACCGGACTGAGCGAGAAAACACTGAAGAATTTCCTGGGCGGCAGTTACAAACCGCTTATCGATCTCATCGCTGCCGGCACTATCAAGGGAATAGCTGCGGTGGTGGGCTGCTCCAACCTTACCGCCGGAGGTCACGACATATTTACCGTGGGTATGACCAGGGAACTTATTAAACGTGACATCATCGTGCTTTCAGCGGGCTGCACCAGCGGAGCACTGGAAAACGTGGGCCTCATGTCCCCGGCGGCGGCAGAACTGGCCGGGGAAAACCTGAAAAAGGTCTGTCTGAGCCTGGGCATCCCACCGGTTTTAAATTTCGGCCCCTGCCTGGCCATAGGCCGCCTGGAGGAAACGGCGGCGGATATAGCTGCAGAACTGGGCGTGGACCTACCGAAACTGCCTCTGGTTATATCCGCTCCCCAGTGGCTGGAGGAGCAGGCACTGGCCGATGGCGCCTTCGGACTCGCCCTGGGCTTAAGCCTGCACCTGGCCATTCCGCCATTCATTACCGGCAGCGAATTGGTAACCGGGGTTCTTACCAATGGGCTGGAGAATATAACCGGCGGGCGGGTCATTGTGGATGGCGACATTAACTCGACAGTTGACCGGTTGGAAGCAGTGATCATCGATAAGAGAGCAGGCCTTGGCCTGTAAGGGGTGATAAAAATGATGAGGATATTAATAAAACCCGAGTTGTGCGCGGGATGCAAAAACTGCCAGGTAGCCTGCCTGGCGGAGCACAGCCCCTCCGGCTCGGTATGGCTGGTTAATCTTTCCGGACGGGACGGCCACCCCCGGAACTCCGTTGAGCTAAACTCCTGCAATATGCCTGTGCCTTTAACCTGCCGGCACTGCGACGATCCGGAATGCGTCACGGCCTGCATGACCGGGGCGCTGTCAAAAAACCCCTTCACCGAACTGGTGGAACACGACCCGGAACGTTGTGCAGGCTGCTGGATGTGCGTTATGTCCTGTCCCTTCGGCATGATCTCTCAGGAGACCTTGGAGAGAAAAACAGCAGTAAAATGCGACTTCTGCAAGAAGCGGGAAACTCCCCGCTGCGTGGAAGCCTGTCCCACCGGGGCAATCTGCCTGGTTGAGGTTTCACCGGAGGCCGGGACCAATACAACACACGGCCGCGCACCGAAGGAGGGATCGCATTGAAATATTTAATTCTGGGAGCCAGCGCGGCGGGATTGAACGCCGTCAGGGCCATACGCCAGTTTGATGCCGCAGGTGACATCACCGTTCTGTCCCGGGACCGTCAGATATACTCCCGCTGTCTCCTGCCGGAAGTACTGGCAGGCAAAAAAGATGCTATGGCAACCCGCTTCGTCCCGGAAGACTTTATGGAAAGATACGGCGTTCGTTGGTTTGGCGGGGTCGAGGCCACACGCCTGCTTGCGGAGGAAAAGGCCGTGCTGGCGAACACCGGCGATAAATTCAGCTACGACAGGCTGCTTATCTCCACCGGAGCATCGTCGTTTCTGCCTCCCGTGGAAAATATCCACAAGGGCCGGCAGATATACGGGCTGCGCAACATGGAGGATGTAGAAGCCATTTCGGCAGCGGCTAAGGAATGCCGCAGCGCTGTTATAATGGGCGGTGGTCTGGTGGGCGTCGACGCCGCTGTGGCTTTAAATGAAAGGGGAATCCCAGTAACCGTGATTGAGGCGGCGGGCCACATCCTGCCCCTGCAGCTGGACCGTCGTGCCGCAGAACGCTACCAGCATATTTTCCGGAAGCGGGGCATCGAAATAATAACAGGGGAAATGGTAAACCGCATATTGCTGGACGGAGATGACAACGTCACCGCAGTCGAGCTCAAAGGCGGGCGGATAATTCCCTGCGGCATGGTAGTGGCAGCCGCCGGAGTCACACCCAACATCTCCTTTTTGGAAGGCACGACGGTTGAAACGGGCAGGGGTATCCGGGTTAACGAATACCAGGAAACTTCACTGGTGGATGTATTTGCCGCAGGTGATGTTTGTGAATCCCTGGAGGTTTTCACTAAGAAAATTACCACAACCCCCATATGGCCGCTGGCGGTGCAACAGGGCCGGGTGGCAGGCTGGAATATGACCGGGGTACGCCGAAAACCATCAAACAATTTTGCTTTCAGGAACTCCATGGAATTTTACGGACTGCCTGCCGTTTCCTACGGCCTCATCGAAGCCCCCGGTCCCGGCTACGAAACCTTTATCGAAGAACGCGGGGAAAGCTATAAAAAGTTCATTTTAAAGAACGGCCAAATCCGGGGGGCAATTTTGCAAGGTGATATATCGGGCGCAGGGGTTTACGGGGCTTTAATACGGGAAAACATCCCCGCCGGTGTAACAGGCGAAAGGTTATTCGGATTAACCTACGCGGATTTCTTCAACCAGCGGGAAGATGGCAGTTTCATATACAGTGATGCTGTATCTGGTTAAATTAAAGGCCAGTTTAAGCCGGGCCCGGTATAAATCCGGACCCGGTTTATTTATTCAATTTTATATCCGGCCATGTTATAATTTTACAAATTAATAATTTAAGTCTGTCATGTCTTTAAAAAGGGCGGCCGGGACATGAATTAGTACGGCGGAGGAAGTGAAGTAACTTAAATGCGTTCCGTTATTGTTAGCTGCAGGCATTGCAAAGGTTCAGGTAAAATCCGTCACCGCTGCAACCCTTATAATATGGAAGTGTTTAAACTTCACACCGCCAGCGGAAATACCGGGCCGTTATTTTACAGGCTGGAAAAAATCTGCCGCTGCAAAACATGCGGGCGGTTGTGGAAAATTATTTACATCTGGGACGAAAACAGCTCCCCGGAGCAAATATGGCTTGAACCTGGGCAAACCCAAAAGGGGTATTCCTTTACCACAGATGAAGCCGGGAAGTTTTCCGCCCCGGAAGATGCCCCGGAGGCTAAGTCCGTACAGTATCACTTCGGATTTAAAAAGCTGTCCCTGGATAATATTATACGCCCCGACTTCCACCTGTTCGGCGGCAGGACCCCGGAAGGGAACGCCTTTTCCCTGCCCGTGGAATACTGGGCGGAACAGGTTTTGAAATACGAACTGAACGAAGGCGTACCCCATGAAATAAAGGCCATGTTTGAAGTTGCCCGGGGATCCATGGTTTACGGTTATTTCTTTTATCCCCTTTGCACCCTGGCGGCGGAGCAGTTGTTCCGTATTGCCGAAGCCGCCGCCAAGACAAAATGCATTAAGGAAGACTCGCCCCAGGGCGCGTTAAAATGGCTTGACCGCAGTATTGACTGGCTGATTGCTCACGGGCACGTAAAGGAGGAAAACAGACATCTATGGTATCTGATCAAGGATCTTCGCAACAAATATTCCCACCCCAGGCAACAAGCCCTGAAAAACCCGTTAATGGTTTTTGAGACCCTTGAAATAATAGTTGAATTGATTAACGACCTTTTCGGCGGCGCTAATGATGCATAAGCCGGTTAAAAAACCCTCTATTGGTGATAATAATTTAATGAAAGGGGACAACACCTTCAATTAGAAGTTAGAGGTCAGAGGTCTGAAATCAGAAGTCAGATTTAAGAAACAATTAGGCAAAGCCGAATTCCAGCAAGAAATCCGACCTTCGACGACTGGCTTCCCGTTAGTGAAGGATTGTTCCGTAAATTCTTGGAGGTGTTTTTTATTGGCGAAGAAAATTGCCGTTGAAGAAAGTCTGTCTGATTTAAAGGACGCCTTGATGAGACAAGGTTATGAAGTGGTTCCCCCAGGCAAAACTAATAATGTAATGGCGATGGTAGTGACAGGAATGGACAACAACCTGATGAACATGGAAAATATTGCCATAAACGCCCCGGTCATAGATGCGTCGGGATTTACCACGGAACAAATTTTATCCAGGATCAGGGAGCTTTCCTGACCTCCCTACGAGGCCGTTCCTAAAACTTTCGCCTGGCTTTGTCATGCTTGTTTTTGAACGACCTCTGGACACTATCGAACATTAGTTGATGCTCACTACCTCAGTTTACACCAGAGATGATGCGGGGAGAACTAATACAGTGTCATGAAACAAA